>NZ_JAJKFV010000005.1 GCF_020966775.1 Rhodopirellula halodulae
AGAGCCTATCCGGAAACCGATTCAGGTTGTAAGTCGATATTTGAACGGAGGTTGGTCGCCAGCGGGTGCAAGTCTTCGGAGCATCCGTCCGATTGATGCGATGCGGACCACCGCCTCACTTGATTCTGTATGGTGTTCATAGTCACGACTCAAACGCCTCCAGCGTCCAAGCCAACTGAAGGTTCGTTCGACGACCCAACGTTTGGGAACCAACACGAATCCTTTGGCTCCCTTGGGGCGACGAACGACTTCCAGCTTCCAAGACAGGTTCCTTTGGCGACCAAGCCAAGAATTCAACGCGTGATTGTGGTACTTCGAATCGGCCCAAACGACCTGCAAACGAGGTTGTCGCGATTGCGAAAGCTGCTTCATCACCGGGCGAGCAGCGTAGGCATCGTCCACCGAGGCGATCGTCACCGTCACGGCGAGCAGCAACCCGAGCGCATCGACCGCAATATTTCGCTTTCGGCCCGTAATTTTCTTGCCGCCGTCGTATCCGCGGCTTCCACTTCGTTCGCTGGTCTTCACGCTTTGGCTATCGATGCTGCACGCGCTAGGCTCGAGTTCTTCGCTGGGCGCTTCAAGCATTCGAATCGCTCCGACAAGTCGATCGTTGATCTTTTGAAGCGTTCCATCGTCACGCCACTTCGCGAAGTAGTCGTACACCGTACTCTTGGGAAGCAGGTCGTGTGGAATCATGTCCCACTGACACCCGCTGCGGCATTGGTAGAAGATCGTATTGAGAACCTCCCGCATATCAACGGTCCGAGGGCGACCACCTTTACGGCTCTTGCAAGGTTTTGGGATCAACTCGTTGATGATCTCCCATTGCTCGTCGGTCAAATCGCTGGGGTATCGTTTTCGGTTGCCATCGGTCATCGCACACTCCGTTGCTTCGAGGAGCTCAAAGTATCGCGTTTATCAGGCTTTCAGCAAATACCAGTTTCCGGATAGGCTCT
>NZ_JAJKFV010000006.1 GCF_020966775.1 Rhodopirellula halodulae
TTCGGTTGCCATCGGTCATCGCACACTCCGTTGCTTCGAGGAGCTCAAAGTATCGCGTTTATCAGGCTTTCAGCAAATACCAGTTTCCGGATAGGCTCTAAGCGAGCAATCGTAGCCGCTGTTACTGCAGCAGTCGCACTGTTCGCAACCTTCGTCACGACTTCACGCAAATCGGAAGCCATCAAATGGATTCCGTACACGAGCGCCGCGGTCGCAGAAAACGAATTAAAAGGGAGGCCATCCGCGGTCCTTTTCTATGCTCGGTGGGCTCTGTCCATGGATCCCAAAGGCGGATTGGCGACTCCCGCTATTCATCAGTGCCTTGCTGATGCCGGATACGTTTCGATGGAAGCCGACTTAACGAATTCCGGCAGCAGAGACTTCGACAAACTGAACGAACAGGGATTCAGATCAATACCCATACTAGTTCTGTACCCGATTGCTGGACCGCGATTGGTATTTGATGGCGGCACACCTGAATCAGAGATTGTGGCGGCGCTCACGCGGCCCAGCCAATGATCTTGTCCGCCACTTTCATGATTGCGGGGAACAATCCAATGCACCCGAGCGGCGAAGTCGGGCGTTTTGACAATGGGCAATCTCTCGTCGCCGCCGGGTGATTGGTGACGTTCGCCGACGGAAATGGAGCACGCACTGAACTACTCGGAACTCCTCAAGGCAAACGACGATCCGGAGCGTTGGGAATGTCCGCTCGGCTTCGACTACGCTTCAGAAAAACATCGATTCCAACAATTCACTGTTGCCTTCGCCGCAGCCCTGACAATCACACCGAAGATCGAGACCG
>NZ_JAJKFV010000007.1 GCF_020966775.1 Rhodopirellula halodulae
TACGACATACTTCCTTGATGTACCTGGCATCTCTGATCCTCCTGTACGAGATGCCGAGAGCATACAAAAGCATGACAATTAGAGATAGAGCAACTAGTAGGTCAGGCCTCGCCTGACGTTGGTCGCACGCTGGTGGATTGACCACCTCAAATCACATGCTCCGTCGATTGATACGTAGGCCGGATGAAGGAGGCTCTTCGACGCCCATCCGGCACGGTTTGCCTCGCTCGAGCCATCACGACTGCCGGAGCTGCGCCGAAGCGGCTTGTTCCGGCCTACGGGTGGGGAGGGTGAAAGGGGGAAGGAACACAGGGCATCAGATCGTAGGTCAGGCCTCGCCTGACGTTGGTCGCTGGCCGTGGGGGGCACCATCTCAAACGATGTTCTTCGTCGAGATTCTTTTCGGCCGACTTGGTTGGATTGGGCAATCGCGAAATGGCATTGCCGGATGTGGCCCGCGTTGACTTGTTCCGGCTTCCTTTCTTCCGCTGCGAGACATTCGGAATTGGATGGTGGCAACGGGAATTGATTGCCGCCAAACTGCACGCGTTCCTTCCTACTGAACAAGGTGCTGCATGCTCGCTCGACGAAGTCTTGTTTTCATTGCCTGGTCCCTCTTCACCGCGTCCGCTGGGGTGTGGTTTGCGTTGGAAGCCAACCACAAAGCGACCGCCCAAGACGCAAGCCTCCAGGCCCCTCCTTCACCGACGCAAACGGATCCGGCTGAGCTCACGCTAAAACGGCTTTTCAAAACATCCGATTTCGCGTCTCGACTGCGGACGTTGAAATGGGATGACCAAAACGAATTCTTGTGGGAGCTGAAACGCGGCAAGGAGGGGCCCGCTTTGCAACGGTTCTCGATTCCGGCTTTGGGAGCGACGACGATTGTGCCGCGAGAACGTTTTTTGCTGCCCGCGACGGAATCGACCGATCCTGATACCGAGCAGCGCAGCGAGCCCCAGCCCATCGACATCGCCGAATGGACCTTTTCTGCCGATGAAAAGCGATTGCTCGTCTACAACAACACGCGTCGTGTATGGCGGCAGCACACGCGGGGCGATTACTGGCTGACGGATCTGACGAAGGAGGAGGTAGTTTGGCGTCAGGTCGGCGGCAAAGCGGAGGAGGCGAGCACGATGTTCGCGACGTTCGCACCGGACGGCCAATCCATCGCTTTCGTTCGAGACAACGATCTGTATCTGGAGGACTGCTCCACAGGTGACCTGCAGATGGTGGCGGGGTCCGACGATCCGCGGCTGATCCACGGGACGTTCGATTGGGTGTACGAAGAGGAGCTCGGATTGAGGAACGGGTTTCGATTCAGTCCCAACAGTCAGAAGCTGGCGTTTTGGCAATTGGACAGCACCGGGGTGCCGGTCCAAACGATGATTGACAACACATCCCAGCGGTACGCCCAGACCATCGAGTTTGCATATCCGAAAGTCGGGCAAACCAATTCGGCGGCGAAGGTTGGTGTCTGGGATCGAAACAGCAAGCACACGGTTTGGCTCGATCTGCCGGGTGATCCACGAGAACACTATGTTGCCGCGGTTGATTGGTTGCCCAAAGAATTTGCAAACGCGAATGGTCGTTTGTTGGTGCAGCAACTGAACCGCAAGCAAAATCACAACCGAGTGTTCTTGTGCGATGTCGAAACCGGACACTGCGTCAACATCCACACGGAAGTCAACGATGCCTGGGTTCGGCACCAGCCAAAACTTCACTGGATCCCGGCTTCGGCGTTGGGGGAATCCACCAGCAATCCAGCACCACGGTTGCTCTGGTTGTCCGAGCGATCTGGTTGGCAGCACATTGAAGCGATTGAAATCCCGACGCCAGAATCGTTTGACGACGAGTCCAGTCTTCCGTCGCGAATCACGCCGCTGACGGGAGGTGATTGGGATGTCCTTTCGATCGAAGCCGTTGCCGACGACGGCCGACGAATCGACTTTGTCGCATCTCCCGAACATGCCGCTCAGCGAGCCTTGTACCGCGTGACGCTGGCGGACGGCGGAACGACCAAGATCCAGACAACTCCCCAGCGAGTTTCTCCTGATGATGGCGGGACATTCACTTATTCAATCAGCCGCAACGCAAGACATGCCCTGGAGACCTGGTCTGATTTCAATTCCGCGCCGGTCAAACGCTTGGTGCAGCTGGATCCGTACCAGCAATTGAAGATCGTCTCGGACAACGAAACCCTTCAGCAATCGCTGGACGATTTGACGCCAGTCCACACTGAATTTTTGCGGCTACCGATCGGTGAGTTCACCGACGACACGGCCTCCGAGCAGATGGAGCTGGATGTGTGGATCATGATGCCCGTTGCGAACGCTTCCTCCGGAAACGACGCACCGCGAGAAAGCATTCCGTTGTTGGTGCATGTGTACGGTGAACCTGCTGGGCAGACGGTGCTTGATCGCTACGGCGGAACCAGTTACCTGTGGCACCGCATGTTGACTCAACATGGAATTGCCGTCGCCAGCGTTGACAATCGCGGAGCCAACTCGCCTCGCGGGAAGGCATTTCGACAATCAATCTACAAGCAAATTGGTCGCATCTCGATCTCGGATCAAGCTCACGCGACGCAGGCTCTGCTCAAGCGTTTTCCGGTGCTCGATCCAAATCGAGTTGGATTGTGGGGCTGGAGTGGCGGTGGATCATCGACATTGAACGGACTGTTCCAGTTCCCGGAGTTGTATTCCATGGGCATCGCCATCGCGCCGGTTCCCGACCAACTGGACTACGACACGATCTACCAAGAACGTTACATGGGACTCGTGACCGAAAACCGCGAAGCATTCGTTGCCGGCTCACCGATCACGCATGCTGGTGGCCTTTCGGATCCGTTGCTTCTGGTTCATGGGACGGCTGACGATAACGTGCACTACGCGTCGTCCGAGCGTTTGATCAATCGTCTGATCGCCGAAAACAAGCAGTTCCGATTGATGGCTTACCCCGGTCGCACGCACTCCATCAAAGAAGGAGAAGGCACTCGCTATCACCTGCGAACGATGATGACTGAGTTTGTTTTGGAGAAGCTGAAAGGGGAAAGGTAGCAGGGCCAGAGTCGAACCGTTGTCTCCAACGGTTTCGGTGCCAGGACTGCGGTGTTGGCAAGCTCGAATGAAAGCGAAGCCAATGCGAACGCAGAGCGGTTTGAGGCCGCGTTGCTGCGTTCGTTCGGCCTGCGTTTGAACTTGGGAACAGGCAACGATTGGAAAGGAACGTTTGGGACAAACGTTCTACTCGTCTTGCCAAAAAAACGTTTGAGACAAACGTCCTACACTTGTTGCCCAAGGGACATTTGGGGCAAATGTTCTACACTTCCGTGACTCAGTCTTTGTCGACGCCGAAACGATGGATGGTGGTTTCTTTCAGCGTGTCGCCGGGACGAAGCAAGGTGCTCTTGAAATTGGGATGATTGCAGGCGTCTGGGGAGTGTTGCGTTTCCAAACAGAAAGCTTCGTGGCTTTTGTGGCCGGCGGAGGAATCGTTGCCGCCCAGGTGGTTGCCCGTGTAAAGCTGCATGCCTGGTTGCGTCGTTTCGATTTCCAAAGTGCGACCGCTGTTGGGTTCCAGCACGCTCGCCGCGGGACGAAGTTTGCCTGGCTCTCCGGCGACAACGTAGCAATGGTCGTAACCCTTCGTCGCGGGCAATTGATCGATGCGTTTGCCGATCATTTCCGGATGCAAGAAATCAAAGGGCGTGCCCTCCACGCCGGACGTCGAGCCGGTTGGGATCAGGTCCTCGTCGACATCCAATGTCTCGTTGCAATGCAGCAGCAAGACATGGTCGTGAACCGAGCTGGCACCCCCGTCACCCGCCGCGATGCCAGCGAGATTCCAGTAGGCGTGATTGGTCAAGTTCACATGGGTCGGCTTCGTGGTGGTTGCTGAGTAGATGACGGTGAGTTCATTGTCGTCGTTCCACCGGTACTCTGCACCCGCGGTGACTTCGCCGGGAAAGCCTTCATCGCCGTCGGGGCTGAGCAAGCTGAAACGCACCCCAATTTCGTCGCGACCCTGGTCATCTTTTCCTGTGAACAGGTCCGCGTCCCACCATTTGTGCGAGAAGTTCTCTTTGCCACCGTGCAAGCAGTGTTTGCCATGATTCACGGTGACTTGATAGGTCTCGCCGTCAATGTCGAACTTCGCCAGTCCGATGCGATTGCAGAATCGACCGATGGAGCTACCAAAACCCGGATGAGGTTCGAGGTAGCGGTCCAGCGAATCAAAGACCATGTTCACGTTTGCCAAGTTGCCTAGGCGGTCTGGGACCTCGACCTCCAAAAGCGAGGCTCCCCAGTTCATTACCGAAACGCGATGCCCGTGCGAATTGGTCATCGTGATCTTTTGAACCGCTTTTCCGTCTTTGGTTTGACCGAATGGAGTGGTGACGAAACTCATGGGGCAACTGCGTTGAGAGGACAGGGGAAAAGGACAATGCATCGCGAGCGACGCGGCGTCTGTAGACTGTCATTTTCAACGCAGCCACGCAAGGTGCGGGCGTATGGTCAATGTTGGGGCCGCAGTTTCCAGCGAATCATCATCGAGGCAATCACGATCAGAAGCAGGCTGCTCACGAAATAGCCAATCACCAAAGTCGGCTCTCCCGGGTAGCTGTTGCCTCCTCGCATCAAGTTTTCATCCATCGGAAGTGCGAACAGAGCTGAGAAAGGACTCAAAACACCGGCCACCTGGACTCCCGACTGGATGCTCGACGAAAGCCCCAATGTCGACGAAAGAATTTTGGCCCCGGGCGGCACGACATACAGGATCAACAACGCCAGGTAGGTCGTCATCAATGCCATTGATGTGCGTTGTTGGTAGAGCGAGGCGGTCATCGCGATCACCGCGTTGACGACGCTGACCACGACGGGGATCGAAAACATCCCGACAATCAGCCGCCAATTGGAATAGAAGTCGGTGTTCAACCCGACGCCCAGCAACATCGGCCAAACCAGAAAACTGGTGAGCACGAACGCGACACGAAAACCGACAATGAACTTGCCCCAAAAAATTTTCCACGGCGACAACGTGGTGGTCATCAGCAGGTCCAGCGTTTGTCGCTCACGTTCGCTGGTCATCGTTCCCGCTAAAAACACAGGGCCGACCAACATGTTGAACACAATCACATAGACCGCGAACCAGGGTGCATTGGGTGTTTGCCAGAACAGCAACACGCCCATCAACGGGATCGCCAACAGGATGCTGATTTGGATCACCAAACGCAGCATCAACGTTCCTTGGCTGAAAATCTCGCCGTGGATCTCCTTGTCGTAAACCGGATTGGCCCCGTCCTCCATCAACGTTTCTTTTCGCGGTGGCGCGAACAAGCGATCGGGGAACTGGTCGGGCTGAATCACCAACCCAACGGCCTCCGCGGCTTCCTGTTCCAAGTCGATGACCTCCTTGCCTTCGCTGCCGACATCGGGTGGATACAGCATGCGGGAGGCTGCTGCCGCGGACATCAGAATCACGGCGGCGACCGCGAAGGCCGGAACCACCAACACGATGACTTTCAAACGCAACAAGCCATCACCGGCCAATGATTGCCACAGCAAGACACCGCCGATCACGAGCGGCAAAATCAACAGGTAACTCACCACTAGCGAGTTGCTCGTGCGAGAGAAGTAGCTGCTGCAAAAGACACCGATCGCACCAAACAAAACGACCGAAACGAACAGTCCCAAGTAAGCCGCCGCGACCTCATAAACACTGACGCCACCCAGCGGCAGAAACAGCACGATGATGGGCAGCGAAGCGACAATCAGTAACGCCAAATGCGTGAGCGCGGCGATCAGCTTCCCCATCACGATGGAGCCCGGTTTGAGCGGACTGGCCAAAAGCATCTCGTAGGTTTGACGCTCTTTTTCACCCGAGATCGTTCCCGCCGCGAAACTGGGGGCCATCAAACTGGCGATGACATACTGTCCCAAGAAAAACAGGTCGACCAACCGGCGTGCCGAAGGCGGGTTCTTGGACAGGTCCAATCGGTCATCGTCGGGCCACGCGATCAACGTCACAGCGGCCAACACCAACTGGTAAACCAACAGCAACAGAAACGAACGATTGGTGCGCAGGTTCACCAACAGTTCTCGCTGCAGCACCGGATTGTTCCGTAGCCATGCCACCGGATTGATCTGAAACAATCCTCGGATTGAATTCGTGATCGACTGGGCGAGCGTGGCCCCCGCTGAGTTCGCATTGGCGTCGAGGTGACTCGTGGTGTCAGCGGATGATTGGCTCAACGCGTTGTCCTTGGGGAATGAGTCGTGGCAACCTGCAGATCGTCTGTGCCCCGGAGCGCTGTTAGCGTTCAGATCCGCGTTTTCGTGACCTCGGGCCTACAATCGAGTCTTCGACGCTTCACCGGCTTGCTCGCACACGAAACGTGGCACGGCAAATCCAGGCAACCGCGATTCTAGCTGACGGATCAACTCGCGACCACGATCGTCGTCGACCTCGAAGTGAGCCGCTCCGCGGACGCGATCCAAGCGATGCAAGTAATACGGCATGACTCGCAGGTCGATCAGACGCCGTGACAAAGCTTCCAGTGCATCGGCGTCATCGTTGATGTCTTTCAACAAGACGGCTTGGTTCAGCACCGGAATCCCGGCGTCGACCAAACTCATCAGCGCGTCGCCGGTCACCGCATCCAATTCATTGGCGTGATTGCAATGGACCACGACCCACGACGTCAGTCGCGAACGTTTCATGCGATCGATCCAGTCCATCGTCACGCGAGACGGAATGACGATCGGCATGCGCGTGTGCCAACGCAAACGTTTGACGTGAGAGATCGCCTCCAGCCGCGTTAGCAATCGGTCCAAGACTTCATCGGTCAGCGTCAGTGGATCGCCGCCGCTGAGCAAGACTTCTTCGATCGAATCGTTTTGGCTCAGGTAGTCGATCGCCGCGTCCAGGTTGTTCCCGAGACTGGTGTTTTCACCATAAGGGAATTCGCGACGGAAACAGTAACGGCAATGGATGCCACACGCACCGGTCGTGATCGCGAGGGCTCGTCCGTGATATTTGTGGAGCAAGCCGGGTGCGACGGCGGCGTTCAGGTCTCCCACCGGATCGTCCGAAAACCCATCGGCCGAAACGCCCTCCTGCGGCAGAGGCAAAACCTGTCGAAGAAGAGGATCAGTTGGGTCGCCCGGTTTCATCCGAGCGGCGAATTCTAGCGGGACAAAGACCGGAAATCCGTGATCGTCCGACTCGATCGAGTTTTCCGCGTCGTTGGGCGGCAGATTCAGCTGCCGGCGGAGCTCGGAGGACGATCGGATGGCATGCTTCATCGAATGCCGCCAATGGGCCTCTTTTTCTGGCGTTTTGCCAGATTGCTTCGATGTGACGCCAGATTGAACCGGTGGCAACGGCGGGCATGGCGGCTGGTCGAGAACCTCGTCGATTCCGCCCCCCGAGGTGAGTTCCCCCACCGGGACAAACTCGGGCTCGATCGCTAAACTGCCCGCTCGAACGTTTCCTTCTGGGACTCGGTTCACTGAATCATCTTCCGTTTGGCTTATCTGATTGAGAGTGGAGCCCACCGTGGCAAGTTACAACACCAGCGATTTTCGCAAAGGACTGAAGGTTCAAATCGATGGCGAACCTTATTTGATAACTGAAATGAACTTCGTCAAACCCGGGAAGGGTAACGCGATGTACAAGTGCAAGATGAAAAACTTGATTCGCGGCACGACCCTGGACCGGACCTACAAAGGCGGCGACTCGCTGGAAGCCGCGGACGTGGAAACGACCTCCGTGCAATTCTTGTATCGCCAAGGACAGGATTACGTGTTCATGGACGGCACCACGTTTGATCAGTACGAAGTTCCCGGTGATGTCGCAGGCGAAATCTGGAAGTACCTGAAAGATGGTACCGAGTGCACGATGACGCTCTACAACGGCGCCGCGATCGTGGTCGAACCGCCGCAACACGTTTCACTGGAAGTCACCGAGTGTGGCCCCGGAACGAAAGGCGACACCGCCACCAACGTGACCAAGCCTGCAATGGTCGAAACCGGTGCGGAATTCAACGTCCCTGGTTTCATCAAAGAAGGCAACGTGATCAAGATCAACACCACCAACGACGAATACGTCGAACGCGTCAGCAACTGATTCGGCCGTCCGGCACATCACCGCTCACGCTGCGTCATGAGTTAGCACCAGGAGGTCGTCATGGTGAACACGCTCTTTCTGCCTGAACTTCGCGAAATGTTGCAGCTTGGCCAGGAATCGGAGCTGCGCGAGTTTTGCGTGACGCTGAATGCGGGACGCACGGCGGAGTTCATGGAGGGCCTGCACGACGCGGAAGTTTGGGCCGTTCTGCAATATGCCGAGCCTGAACGTCGCGCGGAGATCTTTGGTTACTTTGAAGAACCACGCCAACTGCACATGTTGGCGCGAGAGCCGGCGGGTCAGGCGGCGGAATTGGTGGAATACATTCCGCCCGATGACCGAGTCGACTTGATCCAGAACTTGCCGGAAGAAGCCGTCGAGAAGATCCTGCCGCTGTTGCCGGCGATTGATCGTCGCGACATCGAGCGGTTGCGTTCGTACGACGAGGGCACCGCCGGTTCGTTGATGACGACGGACGTCGCGAAGTTGGCCGAACGCTTCACGGCTCGCGAAGCGCTCGAGGAACTCGGGCGACGGGCCAGCGACTTGGAAACGATTTACTATCTGTACGTCGTTGACGACAACAACTTGCTTCGCGGGATCGTTTCCGCTCGGCAACTGGTTTCCGCCATCAGCAACACGACCAAAACGCTTGGCGATTTGATGGAAACCGATGTCGTCGTGGCCTTGGTGGGCGAGGATCAAGAATCGGTGGCCGAGAAGGTCGAGCGATTCAATTTGCTGGCGATCCCCGTCGTGGATTCCGGGCGACAATTGCTGGGCATCATCACGCACGATGATGTGATCGACGTGGTTCGCGAAGAATTGACCGAGGACGCTCAGCGGATTGCCGCGGTGGCTCCTTTGGAAGATGAGTTTCTTCGCATCGGTTTGTTCACGTTGTCTTATAAGCGTGGCATTTGGTTGACGATTCTGTTCTTTGCCGCCTTGCTGACCGCGTTTGCTTTGCGAGCTTACGAAACGGAGTTGGAGCTTTACGCGTGGTTGGTTTGGTTCATTCCGCTGATCATCAGTGCCGGTGGAAACTCCGGCAGTCAATCCGCGACGTTGGTCATCACGGCCATGACCAGTGGCGAAGTCAAAAATCGTGATCTGCCGCGAGTGCTCAGTCGTGAATTGGTCGTGTCGTTGCTGCTGGGATTGTTCCTGGCGTTCATCGGTTTCGCGGTGGCGCTGTTCATTGCGCCTTCGCCGTGGGACGCGATGGTGATTCCGTTCACGTTGTTGTCCGTGATCGTGTGTGGCTGCATGTGCGGTGTTGCCTTGCCGATCATGTTCAAACGCATGGGTTTGGACCCGGCTTTGATGAGCAACCCCTTTGTGGCCGGAATTGTTGATATCCTAGGCATCGTGATCTACATCAACGTCGCCCGGGTCCTGCTGGCTGATTGAACCTCCGTTCAATCTCAGCGCCGCTACGGCACGTTCAGACGCCCTCTCGCCCAAGACAAGCGGAGTTGCGTGGGCGGTTTCTCGTTTTGCAAAGGATGGATGAATGTCCCATTGGCCCATAGGCGTGTTTGCTTCGATTGATGCGGGACTCGGTGTGGCATGGCCCGTGATCCGAGAACTGGGACTGCCGACCATTCAACTGCACGCACCGCACGCGGGTAACCGAACGGCGGAAGCGGCACAGAAATTCAAATCACAACTGGATGATTTCGGCATCCAGTGCACCGCTGTGTTCGGTGGTTTTGATGGCGAAAGCTACGCCGACATTCCGACGGTCGTCAAAACCGTGGGATTGGTGCCCGCGGAAACACGGGCGGCTCGTTTAAAAGAGATGATGGAAATCAGCGACTTCGCACGCGCATTGGCGGTCGACTGCGTGGCGTTGCACATCGGGTTTGTGCCTCACGATCCACTGGATCAGGAATACGAAGGCATCGTGGAGGTGACTCGCCAACTGTGTGACCATTGCCGAGCCAACGAACAATTCCTGCACCTGGAAACCGGTCAAGAAACCGCGGACGGGTTGCTGACGTTCATCGAGTCGGTCGAACGAGACAACCTGAAGATCAACTTCGATCCCGCCAACATGATTCTTTACGGCTCCGGCGACCCGATCGAAGCTCTGCGAAAGGTCGGACCGTACGTTCGCAGCGTGCATTGCAAAGACGGTACCTGGAGCGATCAACCGGGAGTCACCTTCGGTTGCGAAGTTCCGTTGGGACAAGGCGATGTGGGAATGGAGAACTACCTGCAAACCTTGAAAGACATCGGCTACACCGGCCCGCTAACCATCGAACGCGAAATTCCAGAAGACCCCGCGCGGCAAAAAGCCGAAATCGGCGACGCCGTCCAACTGCTGACCGAGATTCGCAGCGAAATTCTGTTGTGAGCAATTTGATGATCAGCGTGTATGACTCCCAAAGTCATAATATTTCCATCAATTCTCTCGGATTTTCATGGTATTTCGATCGATTCAAAGACTAACCGAATAGAGATTTGTCTCCGTTTCCATCACGCATTGGTTCTGGTAGTCGTCTGGACAAAGCAGGCGAATGCAACATAGCCGCTCGGTGAAAGCGGCGTGTTGTAGTCGTGGCATCGTCCATCCTGAGCTATTCGTTGAGAGCGTCAGACAGAAGTGTTCAACGGTCGACGGCGACGTCGCCAAACAATGCCTCCGAGACTCGCAAACCCGAGCACCGCCAGCGACGACGGCTCGGGCACAGCCGAAGCATTGAGGCTGGCGTTTGTGCTTCCAACAAGCACGCTGCCATCAAGCTCCCCAACACCGGTAACCCCTACGTTAGTCAGCTGTAGGTTGATCGCGTTCGTATCTAGACTTAGGCTAGATGTGCCATCACCAACCAGGCTCTGTTCGTTAAGGATAAGTGTTGCTCCGCCTAGAACACTCGAAAGGTCAACCGTAGTGTTCGGAGCGATATCACCAGTGAGAGTCAAATCACCATCGAGATTCAAGCCAACTTGCGTTCCGTTTACCAGAACTTGAAGATTTGCAACGTTCATCATCCCGCTTGAAGAAAGCGAACCGAAGTCTCCATTCACAGCTGACGATACAGTGATCGTATCTGCGGTGATGGAAAGGACATCCGCAGCGACAGGCAAATCTCCTATCGAAAGGTCCAAGTCCTCAATTACCTGGCTCCCAATCGCGTTTTTAGTTCCCAGGCTCCCGTCAACGGTCGAAGAAGCAAGGGTCATTACGGAGCTGGAGCTGACTCCCAACGTGGTGATTACCCCTGATTCAACTCCCGCATCTGCCGCGATACCTAAAACCTCCTCCTCGACCGAATAGGCTGCCGGCGCTGATCCTGAAACGGAAGGGCCCAATGTCAGGTCGCCCGATACTGAAACGCCACCTAGTATCGGTAGTAGACTGACCTCAAGATCAGAGCTTAGGAAGCTGGAAGAGCTGCTTCCACCAATGACTGCTGCGTTGGCAATGCTTGATAGCATCATCAAGATGCCAGTCATTGCCCCGAAGATTCTCCATCTCATAAATGAGCCCCATAAAAGTAGAAAACGAAGGCCCTCAATGTCTTGCGGGCATCCCCAAACTACCAATTGTGACGCCTTGGAAATCCGTTAATTTTGAATCTGAGGGAAATCCCGCTTGTGCAAACACTCACCTCTTGTCTTATGAACACTGGTGTTTCCCCTGGTGATGTATTCTTCTTGAATACAGTTGTTGGTCCGGTCGGGGGGCGGGGCGACATAAGTTATCGAGAGAAAAAATTTTCTTTCAACGACGTGGTGGACGGACTTCTATGAGAAGAAAGTTGATCGTCATCATTCAGGTTGATGTGCCGTGTTCGAATCTGGTGCTACCGAAAGTAGGAAACCGCTTATTGCTTGGTATCTGTTGTCTCGCGGGTTCGATAGAGGAAGGCGTCGGAGGTTAGCAGGGATGTAATCAGTGCGTTCATGCTGCCGCCGCTTTCTTGGTAGGCCCGATGGGCGTCTTGTAAGACGGGTCGGTCGTGGATGGTTTCGTTGCGGCCCATCCAAAATCGAAATGCGTGACGCACAAAGACTTGCTCGACCCGTTCACTGCTGGCGATTCGCTGGATCATCTCGATCGCGTTAGCGACCTCGCCGTCCAAGTCCGCATCGCCGCTGTTGATGATCTCGCCGGATGTGTCGACGGGTTCGTTCAGTTCCAGCGTTCGGTACACACCCGCGTGGTTGTACATCTCGAACGGCAGTCCCAACGGATCCATCTTCTGGTGACAGGTCCAGCAGTATTCCTCGCGAGTCACCCGCATGCGTTCTCGCAAAGTGTGCTTCGGTTCGTCGGGCAGCATCGCGTCGACGGTGATCGGCACGTCGGGGACACCGCCGCCGAGCAAACGTTCGCGAATCCAACGGCCGCGACGAATCGCGTGATTGTCCATGGCGTCCGAATGCGAGACCAGCCAACTGGGATGCGTGAGGATTCCCATGCGTTGCCCTTCGGGTGCCGTCGCCAAAACCCGCTCGGGTTTGAGCGATCCGGTGCCGAAGCTGCGATGGCTGACTCGTGCGTAAATCATGGGGCCGTCCAGGCTGGCTTCCATCACGTCGTGGTTCGTGCGCGCTCGTGAGCGCCGGGCAGCTGCATGCTGACGCTCCTTCGTCTCGAGACGCTGTTTGGCTTGGCTCAACTTTTTGCGGATGTCTTTGTCGTCCGGCGACTCTTTCGATTGAACTTCGAGTTCTGCGATCGATTGTTCCAGCGCGGCAATAACAGCGGCTTCTTGCTTTTCCGCTTCCTTCGAAGCCGCTTTCGTTGCGGCGACGGAGGTCCGGCGTTCTTCCGGTGTGCTGCGACGACCGAAGTAGATATTGTCGTTCGGGCCTGCCACCACGGTTTGCGTTGTCAGTAGCTCTTGCAGGACGTTTTGATCCTTTTCCAAGATCCATTCCACCAAACGGTCAGTGCTCGCCGTTGCGTCGAACATGGCTTTGTAGTGCGTCATGCCCTGAGCGTTCACGCCGGTCGCCGAAAGGGCTTTGGTGTCCTTGCAAACGTAGCCACCAAGGTCGTAATCGAAGTAGTCCCGAAAGAACTGCAACACGCGAGGCTTGCGAATGCTTTCGTCAGCAAGCATTCGCGTGACTTCGCGGCGCACGTCTTCGCGAGTTCGCATGCGTCCGTCGACGATGGATTGCCGGAGTTGTGGATCCGGTGCGATGTAGCTCAGCGCGTGATTCACCGCCAATCCAAGTTCCCAATCCTGCAACATCACTCGGCCGTGTTCGTCCGGCGATCCGGTTTCGACCAATTCCGGCCGAAACAAAGCGTCTCGGTCCAAGAAGATCGCGGACAATCCGAGGACCACGCCGTCTGCCTTGCCCAACGTCTCGACGGAGTCATGGGTCAACGCGATGTACTCTGCAAGTTCCGCTTCGCTCGGCGGTCGAAACGTCACCGCTTCGAAGAGGTAACGCACGGATGCTTCCAAGACTTCGTCGTTGACGTCGTCCCCACGCATCAATTCGCGAATGGGCGTGATGGGACGCACTTCTTGGGTGCTGTAAACCAATGAGGTTGGCAGGCCACGAATGTCGCCTTTCATCTCGTAGGTTCGCGGGTCATCCGTGATTTGCTCGGGGTTGGCGATACTCAGCGGACCATCGGCCATGTAGCGAAGGATGTCCGCCGCGGCGCTCATGATCTGAGTCGCTTCGGCACTGTTGACGGTGTAGTAGGCCGGATAGTTTTCGAGCCCATGATTTCGTGCGGTCGACAAAATGGCTGGGATGCTTTTCACCGCGGTCGCGTAAGCCACCGTGCCGCCCTGCCACTTGATGATCCGGTCGACACCGAAGTACATCTTCAGCTCGCCGCCATGGTTGGTGGGAACCGCATCTCCACGGGTTCGCTGGCCCGGCCGCTTGGGATCGAACTCGGGTTCAGAGTTGATCAACTCGTTCAGTCGCGTGAGGTGTTCCTGTGGTGTCAAACGCCAAAGTCGTGCTGGTGAAGCGGTTGGGCGGAGCGTGATGGAATCGGGGAGCTCCTCAAAAAGCAGATCGTGATCCAGGAAGTTGCCCTTCTCTGGATCGCGGTGGGCATCGAAGCCGCCTTTCTCTCGCATCGCATCGGTCAACTCGTGAACGATGCCATCGGTGAATTTCAAACGCTCCACCACATCGAGACTGGATGCATCCGGAGGCGGCATTTCTTTCAAAGCAACTTGAGCCCAGATGCTTCGCCACGTGGCCGCGTTGATCTCGTCAACAGGGCCCAGGTTTTTTAGCGTCAGATTGCCTTCCGGGTAAGAGCCTCCGTGACAATCCGTGCAGTGGTTCTCAAGAAAGTTCTTGGCGAACGATTGAAAGTCTCCCGAGGGGCGATCTCCCGGCGTGTAAGTCTCTGCGTCCCGCGAGGTGTCACGCGAAGGATCGGGATCGGCGGCCAACAGCGGCGACATGAAACCGTTGACGATGATCGCCCAGCAAAGTCCCAAAACGCTTTTGCGCCGACTCGCGATTCTAAAACCTTGCATCACGCCAACACTTCCGACAATGGTCCGTTGCCTTCGTCGAACTTCTTTGCCATTTGTTCGGACATGTTGAATCGGTCCACGTTCTGTCCGGCAACACGCAGCAGCGTCGTGTACAGCGAGTTGATGGGACGTTTGCCGTCGATCTGTGTGAAGCACCCGGTCTTGAAAATGCCTCCGCAATTGCCGAGCAACATCACCGGCCAATTGGCGCCGTTTGTATGTTGCTTGTCCGCGTTGTTGCTGGTGTACACGATCAACGTGTTGTCCATCATGGTGCCGCTACCCTCCGGAATGCTTTCCAACTTTTCCATGATGCGAACCAACATGCGGCTGTTGTACTGTCGGATCTTGATCCAGATTGGATTGTCAGGTTGATCCATGTGGCCCAGGTTGTGACCTTGTTGGTCGATCCCCAGACCTTTCCATGCCCCGAAAATTTCACCGCGGCCGGAACCGATTGTCAGGGTGTTGGTGATGCCCGAGGTGAGTGACGAAATGCCCAGGTCGAGCAATCGGTCATGCCAATCGGTTTCACACTCCGGTTGGGCGTAGCGTTCATCGACTCTCGGAGCGAACTGACGCAAGTGTTCCGAGATGGTCGACAGTTGCTCGCGAAGACCGTTGGTGTCCTGGAATCCGCGAACGAATTGGCCGTAGCGATGTTGGTCTTCGGCTGGCAGAGACTGACCTTTCGCGGCTGCCAAGGCCTCGATCTTGTTCATGACATTTGATCGGGCTTCGTGTTGCCGACGAATTTCGCCTTCGGCGATGCCACCATACAGCAGTTGGTACAAGTGGTTCGGGTTGGAGTGCATGAAAATCGGCTGCCCCGCACCACTGGCGGATAACCGCGCGATCGTGGGTTTGGTCTTCATGTTTTCGATGGAGTCCATGCCGATGCACAAATGTGGCAACATGGTTTGCGGCAAGACTTTGCTGAGTTCGTAGTCGATCGTGGAGCCGCTTGGCGGAACCCCATCGCCACCTCGATAACCACCTAGTGCACCAAAGAACGCACTGTGCGATGGGCTGGTGTGCGTGCCGTGCAGACCGTTGATGATGTGCAGACGATCTTTGAACGGTTCAAGCGGACTAATGGGCTCGGGGAGCTTGGCTGTGCCCAATGAACCGCTGTGTTTCATTCCTTTGGGGATGCAGGTCCGAGGGTCGAAGCCTTGGTTCTGCATGAAGAACACAATGCGTTTTGGCCCACCACCGGAACGGAGTGTGGCACTGGGCAAGCCAGACTCGGTGGGAGCAGCGAACGAGCGCGGGCTGGGCATCCCCATGGCAACGCCGGCTCCGGAAAAGGCAGCTTGCAGCATTCGACGTCGATTCAACATGACGATGGCTTCGCGAAAGGTGGGAAACATCGATGGCGTGCAATCGATGTCCGGCGGGCGGGGTGTCGATGAATGCCGGTGCCGAATTCGTTTTGGTCGAATCAACGTGGTGTCATCCACGTCGACGGCGTTTCATCGAAGCAAGTTGGGTGGGACAGGTGGGACTTCAGCGGTGGCGATCATTTGGCTGCATCGCGACTCACTGGCGACGTCTCATGTTAGCCGTGCTATGAATGAGATTGCAACAAATTTTTCACCAAGGGAAGGCAGCGGGACGGTATGCCATTTTGGTGAGTTTGAAACCGTTTCCAGCTTGTGCAGGGAAACGATTTCGACCCGATTCAGAACGATTTGCGACAGCCCGCGAAGTGGTTTGTAGTCGCGCATGAAAAAGCCCAATTGATGGGACACCAATTGGGCTGGATTTCGTGGTTTCGTCAGGTCGAGCCGGACGCGAATCAGCTGTCGGACTTTTTGGCTTTCTTTTCGAAGCCTTTGCTGAACGCTTTGTCGTTGAACACCAATTCTGCTTGCTTGTCTTTTTCGGTGCCTTCGACTTTGCCTTTGCATCCGTTGCAGCAGAAGGCAACTTTTGCACCGGCAACGGTGAGCGTGGTTTCTGGATTCACCTCGCCACCGCTGAAGGGGCAGCCCTTTTGCTCGTACTGCTTGGTTTGAACCAATTGGCGGTTGGCTTGGACGGAGAATTTCTCAGGCGTCTTGGCGAACTTGCCCGCACATCCGCCGCAGCAGAAGTACACCTTGCCTTCTTTGTAATCCGCCGATTTGCTTTCTTGAGCATCGCGGCTGGCGATCACACATTGGACATCGTCGAGTTTGACTTGTTCGACCGCATCGGCGGCGACCACGGTGGTGGCGGCGACCAACAGGACGGCAAATGCCGACATCATGTTCTTGACCATCGTTTCAGTTCTTTCAAAAGTGAAATTGGGACAGCTGACTTCGTTGAGCAACCAGCGAAAGTGCGTTGGGAAGGGACGCAGGAAATTTCGATCGGTCGCAATCGGGCACGCGGCGAATGGACGCAGGCGGATCTCCCATAGGCTAAGTCCCGCGGGGATCCGGTGTCAAATCCGGTTGAGTCGACTTTGACGGTCCAAATTGCCGCTCGCGAGGACCGACTTCACCTGCGATTATTACCGGAAGTCGAGCCCGAGTTGGCGTTTGCCTTGGACTTGGCGACCGCGGCGGCCCAGGGATTCAGCTTGGCCGGTTCAGCGTCCGTGGCCTCCTTCACCCCGGGCTGCGTGTCGACCGGCTCGTCCGCTGGCGTTGTGGTTGGTGCCTCAAGCTTGGCGGGCTCCTGAGGCGTGGATTCAGCAGCAGGCGGATCTGCTGAAACAGGCTGGGCGACGGGCGGCTCCGCAACAGGAATCTCGGCGGGAACTTCAACAGGAACCTCTGCCGTGGCCGGTTCCGACGTCGTCACATCCGGTGTCGTCACATTCGGTGTTGGGGCCGAACTCTCGGCGTCCGCGGTACTTGGAACGTTCTCGACCGCGTCGGACACGGGGGTCTGTGCTGCGGGCTGGCTGTCGCCGCTTTCTGTCTTGATTGGCGACTGCGGGGCCGAATCGGTGACTGCGGGTGAATCCTCACCGCTCGCCAAACGTTCGGCTTTGGCCTGCTTTTTCGCGAGCCGCCGGGCGACGTGCTGAGCAGCCAATTCTTCCATCGTATAGATCGTCTCGGGTTGATCCCGTCCGGTCTGTTTGAGGTAGAGCGCGGCGATGAATTCTTTCAGCGGCTTTTTCCAGGGCTGGTCCTTGATGTCCGCGTAGCTGGGAAAACGACGAGGCTCCAGCCCCAATTCGCGGGCCATTTGGACTTCGGCGTGCGTCAGTTTGTATTGCTTTCGGATGTTGATCCAAGGCAAAAATTTGTGGGGAATTCTGGCTTTTTTCTTGTTCGCCATGGGCTTTGATGAGGGGGGAAGGGGACGATTGCGAGGCGATTCTTCGTTGGGTCGGTCTTGACGGTTCGCCGCAAGGCTCCGTATTGAAGCAGAAGTGTTTCAACGCGTCAGTGCGTCGAAGCCGTCGAAAACGGACTTTCGACTATCCCGCATATATTTCACGGAAGAGTCTCGCCATGACAGATCGTTCCCTCGGCGTTCCTTTGCTGGACGTCAATCGTGACAACGCCCCGCACCGCGAAGAGTTTTTGGAAGCACTGACGGAAGTGCTCGACAGCGGGCGTTTCTTGTTCGGTCCCGATGTCAGCGAGTTGGAAAACGAAGTTGCGGCCTACACCGAAACTCCCAACGCCGTCGGTTGTGCATCGGGCAGCGATGCCTTGTTGTTGTCGTTGATGGCATTGGATGTCAAAGCGGGCGATGAAGTCATCGTTCCCAGCTTCACGTTCTTCGCTTCGGTCAGTTGCATCACGCGATTGGGTGCGACCCCCGTGTTCGCCGACATCTGCCCGGACACCTACAACGTCGATCCTGAATCGATTGAGTCGCTGATCACGGACAAGACCGCGGCAATCATTCCCGTTCACCTGTTTGGACAGTGTGCCCAAATCGATCGCATCTGTGAGATCGCAGCCAAGCACGACATTCCCGTTGTCGAAGACGCCGCACAAGCAATCGGCGCCGCTTACAAAGATCGTCCAGCCGGCAGTTGGGGTCAGGTTGGTTGCTTCAGCTTTTATCCCACCAAAAACTTGGGCGGCATGGGCGACGGCGGAATCCTGACCTCCAACGACGCTAGCTTTGCCGATCGTTTGCGTCTGTTCGCGGGCCATGGCATGCGGCCTCGTTACTACCACCAAGTCGTCGGAATCAACAGCCGTTTGGATACGTTTCAAGCCGCCGTGTTGCGGGTCAAGCTGCGACACCTCGATGCCGCGGTCGAAGCTCGCACGGTCAACGCGAATCGCTACACCCGATTGCTGACGGAAGCCGGCTTGGTTGGCGAAGGCCAATTGGAAACACCGTATCACGACAGCAACGCACGTCACGTGTGGAACCAATACACGTTGCGAGTTCCCGGCGAACGTCGCGACGCGTTGCGAGCTCATTTGTCCGAGCGAAACATCGGGTCGGAAATCTATTACCCCGTCCCGATGCACAAACAGGAATGCTTCCAAGACATCATGTTCCGCCACAACGGGTTGGAGCACACGGAAGCCGCCAGCGCCGAAGTTTTGAACCTGCCGATCTTCCCATCGCTCACCGAAGAAGAACAAATTCGCGTGGTGGATTCGATCGCGTCGTTCTATCAACAAGCCAGCCGAGCGGCTGCCTGAGTTGAAACTGATTGAGTCAACTCAAATGCAGTTGCCGCTTTCCTGATGAACCTGCTGCCGCCTGATTTCGAACGGCGGAAGTTGAACTTGAACGTCCGGTTCCGACCGGACGTTTGGCTCAAATGGATTGAGCCGTGACCTCTGTCTCTTCCTTTTCTTCGATCTCGCCATGTTGGTGACTCGTATTCAATCGTCCGTCTCGCGTTCGTCTCCATCGACGCCAGACACCATCACTCAACGCGTGTCTTCGCGAGGCATGTCGGGTTGGGCCGCGTCGATCGTGCTTGCCCTGTTCTGCTCCGCATCTGCCCTCTTCTGCACCGCTTTGACATGCGTCGCAGAGGAAGCTGATCTGCAAGCGGTCACCGCGGAATTGTTGCAAAACACTCAGGCGGAACAGTGGGACGATGCGATGCAGTCGGCTCGTTCGATTGCCGCCACAGAAAAAACCTCGGTGCGTTCCATCGCGGCGTTGATTCAATTGGCGCGCCGACTGGACTCGTCCGCCAACCACGCGGAAGACGCCGCGGACGTGCATGACATGGCGGCTTACGCTTTGATGCGTTTACGGACGCAACAACCGGAAGCATTGAACGACGCGCAAGCCGGCAATTTGTTGTTGGGCGTCGCCCGCGGTCTCTCACGAGCCGGTCGCCACACCGACGCGCATCGTTGGTTAACCGAAGTCCAAGCACTTGAAATCGATCACCCAGAGTGGATTGCAACGTGCATGACCATCGCATCGGGTTTGCTGGACGAAGGGCAACTGGAATCAGCGGAGCAGACTTACACATGGGTGATTGAATCTGGCGAGAGCCCACAGCTCGCCACCGCGCGACTCGGACGGGCTTGGTGCGTGGCGATGTCCGGCCAAGACGACCCCGCCGCGATCGAAGCCATCAATCAATTCCTTCAACATCATCCCGACCACGCCGATGTACCTTCCGCGTTGTTGATGCGGATGTCGTGCCAATCTCGATCGGGTCAAACCGATGCTGCCGACCAATCGTTTGAACAACTGATCCGCGATCACGCGGACTCGGGTGCTTGTTTGCAAGCTATCGTGGCTCGGTGCAACCAGCGTCCCTTGCAAGTGAATCATGGGTTGTTGGCAGAGCAATTGATCACGCGTTGGGAAGCGTTCGTCGACTCACCGACTTTCAACGCTTCTTTGCGATCGGTCGCGATGGGATTGTTGGCGGCTGCGGCCGGTGGTGATGCCGATGCGGAATCCGCCTACGCCGACTCGATTGCGAAACAAGACGAAACGGGCGACATCACCGCGATGGTGCTCGAGCAATTGGTTCAAGCCGATCGAAAAGCGGACGCGGAACGAATCGCGGTTCGTTGGATCGCGTTGCCAAACGTTGGCGGATCGCGTGACCAAGTCGCTGCAACGGGCGATCGATTCATCACCGCTGGCGTGCGTGAGTCGGCCTGTCGTTGGGCGGGACGAACCGGCAACTGGTCGATGCTCGCCGCAGCCGCGAAGGATGAAGAAACGTATTTGGATGGAAGCGACCAAACCGCAGAAATTCGCGGGCGAAACCTGCACGTCGAGCGTTTGTTCGCCGAAGGTTTGCTGCAGACCGGCGATGCAAAAGCCTCGTTCCGATGGTGGAAACGGATTGTCGATGACGGCGGCGCGGAGGACTTTCCGACTTTGTTGCGTTTGGCCGAGACGGCATCGTCCTCGGGCACCGTGACGGAAGCCGCACAACGAATTGCAGCCGCGCGGGCTGCCATCTCGCCGTCATCGCCTCAATCCGCTTTGGTCAACTTGTTGGCTGCGGACGTGGAGATTCGGCAACTGAATTTCGATCGTGGTCGATCGCTTTTGGAAAGCGTCGTTCGCTTGGGATCGGCTGACGAGGATGCTCGCGGTCGCGCTCAATGGATGATCGGCGAAACCTATTACATGCAGGAACGATTCACCGATGCCATCGATGCATATCGATTGGTGGAAGGAATCAGCGGCGACGGGCAATGGACCGCCGCCGCGTTGGTTCAAGCTGGGAAATCGTTCGAACAATTGGGGCGGACACGCGAAGCCGCCGTGTGCTATTCAACGTTGGTGCGTCGCTTTGCGAACAGCCAACACGCAAACGGTGCGCGACGCCGATTGGCCGCGCTGTCGCCGGATGCCTCCTCTGAATCCCCACTTCGACGATGATTCCACATCGAAACGATTCCCGTTCACGACCTGGCCGCCTGCGTCCGACGCTGGCGGTCGCTTCGCGTTTTCTGCCTGTGATCGTTCTCACCGTCGGCATGTCCGTTTGGTCGAACTGGCACGCGTCCGTGACGGCGCAAAACTACAGCAACCAGGGATTCAGCCAGCCATCCATGAACGGTGGCTTTGGCAACAACGGCTACAACAACTCGTTCAATAACAACGCGTCGTCGCAGCAATACGGCGGCGGCAATTTTGGTGCGTCTCAGCCCGCCGCTCGCATTGCAGCCAACCCGACCGCCACCCAAAGCATGTCCATTCCCGAAGCTCCCGCATCCGAACCGGTGGGCGAAGGCGAAACGGAAGAAGCCACAGGCGAAGGATGGCAACCACCGGCGTTTGTGGGCAAAATTGCCGAAGGCGGTGTCTTGATGATCCCACTGGCGGTCTGTTCGTTGATCGTATTGGGATTGTCGATGGAACGTCTGATTGCCCTGCGTCGCAGTCGCGTGATCCCCAAACCCTTTGTGCGTCGCTTCACCGAATGCGTGGAAGACGGCCAACTGAGCTACGAAGAAGCGACATCGATCTGTGACGAGTTTGATTGCCCCGTGGCAGAGGTCTTCCACGCCGCGGTTCGCCGCTGGGGACGACCGATGTTAGAAATTGAACAAGCCGTGATTGACGCGGGCGACCGTGTTGGCGACTCGCTGCGTCGATTCCTACGAGTCTTTCACGCGATCAGCAACGTGACTCCGCTGATCGGTTTGTTGGGAACCGTCTTGGGAATGATCCAAGCCTTCGAAACGATTGCGGATCCCAACGCCGGCGGTCAAAGCGATCTGTTGGCATCGGGAATCAGCACCGCGTTGATGACCACCGCCGGTGGTTTGAGCGTGGCCATTCCGGCCTACCTGGCGTACATGTATTTCGGCGCCAAATCCGACGGCTACTTGGGTGAGATCGACAAGCTTTGCCAACGCGTGATTGACTGCATCTCCGCCGAAGGGTTGGAGAACGCTGGAACGGCCAAGGTACCTCGCAAACGACGGGCGGCTTGATGAAACGCAATCGCGGAACCGAAGACGCGTCGATCAACCTGACACCCATGATCGATGTGGTGTTCCTGTTGGTGATCTTTTTCATGGTCAGCAGCAAAATGGATTCGGGTGACAGCGGCGTCCAAGTCAACGTCGCTGCCGCGGACATGCGTTCGATGGCTCGCACGCCGGATCAGCGCGTGGTCGAAGTTCGCAACGACGGAACCTTGTTGCTGGATGGAACCCCGATGAGTTCCGAACAGCTAACCCAAACTCTGAAACAACAACGCGATGCTTACCCTGGTTTGCAAGTCTCCTTGAAAGGCGACAGCGACAGTGCACTGCACCGAGTCGTGCAGGTCATGCGTCAAATCGAACAAGCCGGGGTGCGAAAGATTGGCGTCAGCGAACGCCGTTAACCGCGACTGATCTTGCCGATGACTGCCGTTCCTCCCACGCCGATGATTCCGGTTGCCGAAGCGTCCGACGCGCGGCGGGTGGCTTCGTGGGATCACCTGGAAACATTGTGGGCCGACCCGAACGTTGTTCGCGGAGTCGCCTTGGTCGCGGTGACGCTGTTGGTCATCACGATCGTTCTCTTTCGACGTCGCAAAGCCAGCGGTCGTGGGGCCGCAATCATCTGTTTGATCCTGTCCGTGGCCTTGCACGGCGTCTTGATCCTATACGTTCCAAAGTTGTCGGTCTTTTGGAACGGTGGCGGCCCCGAGAGTGATGCGACGGCGAGCGAAGGTGCGTCGGAAATCGCCGTGACCACGTTCGATCCGGAGATGCTGGAATCGCTGCAGGAATCCTCGGAAGAAACGGCTCAGCCATCCGCTTTGGCGGCTTTGAAATTGCCGGAACCATTGCTGCCGGAACGCGACGTTGAGGCCGAAGCCACACCCATCGCATCGGAAGATGTCAGCTCCACCGAACTGGAATCCCCTACGCCGGAGCCCCCAACGCCCGAACCCGAAAACATACCGATCCCGTCCATGCCAGCCATCCTGGCGTCCGCTCCGAAGCCGGCGGAGTTGAGCGAGATGGACTCCAACGAAGAAGCAACCGTTCCCGAGACCATCGAAAGTTCCATTGACGATTGGTTGCAATCCGCGTTGGCTGAAACACCACCGGACGTGGAGCCAATCCAGGAACTCGCCCCTTCACCAATCGTTCCGGAAACTCCAGCGCCGGCGTCAACCGCGGCTTCGATGACGAACGGATCCGCGACGAAGGCGAGCCCGGATGCGGTGGCCAAGATCGCTTCTGTTCACCCGGCAGCCTCGTTACCCGAGCAGCCTTCGTTGGGCAACGTCGACGAAGACTTTGCATCGCGGGCCGGTGCGGCAAAGGCTCATGCGTTGGCTCAAAATGGTGGAGACGCCAGCACCGAAGCCGCGGTGGAAGCCGCCCTGAAATACTTGGCGGCTCAACAACGAAGCGACGGAGCCTGGGATCCCAAAACCACCGGTGCCGGACAAGAGCGAGCGCCGCTGGGACTGCATCGTGGCGGCGCGGGACGCAATGCGGAAACGGCCATCACCGGGTTGGCGTTGCTGGCGATGCTTGGATCCGGACACACTCATCAAGAAGGCGAACATCGCGACACCGTGTATCGCGGTCTCGCGTTCTTACTTTCGCGGCAGCAATCCAACGGTTCGTTGGCGGGCCCGGCGTCGGTGTACGCGGCTCACTACAGCCATGCCATGGCCGGATTGGCACTCGCTGAAACCGCGGCAATGACCGGCGACCCATCCGCCATCGAAGCCACACGTCGATCGATCGCGTACACCCGTTCGATGCAGCATCCGGTCACCGGCGGTTGGCGTTACAACCGAGGCGACACAGGCGACCTCAGCCAGCTCGGTTGGCAAGCGTTGTTGATTGACGCCGCCGAGCGAGCCGAGGCGGTCCAGCCAAACCGCCGCATGTCCGACGGTATATCGCGGTTTTTGGACTCGGTGAGGCGCGGACGCGCCGGGGGACAAGCCTGCTATCGACCCGGCGAACCCACGTCGCCAACGATGACCGCGGAAGCTCTCGCCACGCGATTGCTGATCGGTCAGAAGCTTCCCGACGCAACAATTCAAGAAGCCGAATCGGTGCTGTTGTCGAACTTGCCTGGTCAAGGCACCGGGCCTGACAACTATTACTACTGGTACTACGCCACGATGGCTCTGCATCAATTGCAAGATGATGCCTGGGAACGATGGAACGCGGCGTTGAAACAACGTTTGCTCTCAACGCAACGCCCCGATGGATCCTGGTCCGATCAGACCTTGTGGGGCGGCTACGGAGGCACGGTTTACACCACGTCCATGGCCACGTTGTGTCTCGAAAGCTACTATCGACATTCACGCCGTACCGAGTGAACATCGGCTGAACCAAACGCCATTGACTACTCGACCAGCACCACGTCACGAGCCGCGGGAAAGGGCGAAGAGGGAGCCAACGTGGTTTGGCCCAAAGTGACGAAACGAATCGTCCCCGCAGCGATCTTCAGGTCGTAACGGCTGTTGGCACCGACCAAGGACACATGCCCCCACTTGGCGTAGATCGTCCCCGAGAGATCGTTGTCACCGATGAGTTGCTGACATTCCAGCAGCATCGGACGGCGATCGGAAGGATGCTGGTAGATCAGCATTTCATGATACGGCGAGGACGGATGATTCAGGCCCGTCAGTTTGCCACCAGGTAGCAACGGTGCGATCACGACGCTGGGAGGGATAGTAGAAACGAGATTGGGAGGCGGTTCTGAACCCGTCATGTCCTCACCAATCAAATTGCCGCTGCCATCGAAAGTGGCGGACGGAGTGAGATAGAACATCACGCCTTCGGCTTGAATTGGCCCCAACAAACACAAGGAAATTTCAGTCACCGGGTTCTTGCCCGTGATGACGTAGACGCCCGGTTCGAAGCGGACTCCTCCCGTGGGAGCGACCACCGTGATCGATCGGTAGACGCCCGGTGAGTAAACCGTTTGGGCGAGCGTTTGTTCCAGCGGGGCTCTGAAAGGTGCCAGCAATGGACGAAGCAGGCTCGTCAATCCGGCCGTGACTTCATCCAGCACATCCTGAGCACCCGCCACGGAAAGCGTGATTCCCACAATGTCAGCGTTCGGGTGTGAGTTGCTCGGGGTTCCAAACGAAAGGGGCGACGGCAAACCTTCCAGCGGGTCCGGAACCGGCGAGCGATTGGCCTGCAGAGGTGATGCGGCACCTGAATCCAAGGGTTGATAGCAGGATCTTCGATCAACACCACCTGCCACCCGTATGTGTTCGGCTTTCAATCGTGTCGTCGACAGCAACGGCATGCAGGCGACTGCGTGCGGGTAATGCGGGTTCTCACCAACTGGATCGCCTCGTTCATCGACGCCGCCCCATTCATTGTTGACGTGCACGGAACCTTCTACCTGCAGACATCCAAGCCCTTCGACTTCGAGCCCCGCCGTCAACGTGGGAAGATGAAGCGGGACAAGGTTCTGAACGACCTGATCAAGCGTTTGGGCGACCACTGTTAACGTCGCGTCGAGCAATTCATTTTGCAGCAACGCCTCCACAATGCCCGACAGTAACGGCACGGCGGACAGCAATGAACCAAGTTCGTATTGATTGATGGCCAGATTGCGAACACTGAGGTGACCAAGGCTTTGCAACAGAGAAGGAAGGTCGGCAACGGAAAGCGTTTCGGGATCCGGATCCAATGCCACCAACGCCGCACCGGGTGTGACCGCATCGCATCCCGCAACGGATCGCGTGGTCATGGTGTATTCGCGTTGTCCCGCAAAGAGTCCCATGAAAGATGCGTGATAAGTCGTGTCGACAATCACCTCGACGTAGTTTGCATTGCCTTGATAAGAACCGCTCGCCGGCGGCCGATTGATCGAAACATTCGCGGTGGGAAGGCTGTGGTCCAAACAGACGATTCGATCCGCGACCGAATGCAGTTGGCCGGTAATTCCAAGTTGCAACTGATTCGCCGCCGCCATTGCCGCCGAGTCGGTAGCGTGTTGCTGAACCCATTGGTCCGTCGCCAAACGACCGCCGTCGAAAACCAATCCAACGAAAGCGAGAAGGGTGGGCAACAGAATTACAAGCGAGACAAGGATCTTGCCTTGCCGTGGCTCTCTTGCGTCGCGGCGGTTTGCTGCGTGCTGAAAAGAATAGAGTTTGGCTGGATGCATGAAGGTGCTCTCAATTGACGATCGTCATGGTGGAGGTGCCTTGCAGTTCAAACGGTCCCCATGGAAACAGACCAGGCACCAGCGAATCATGAGTGAATTCGAGTTGAACCCTCACGCGATCTCCGGGGCGTTGTTCGCCATCCGGCCACTCCACTTTCATCGAAACGCTTTCTGGATCCATCGTCGGCAGAAAGGCTTGCAAATTTCCGGCGTAGTGCGTTCCCGAGACCATGTTTCCGCTGAATGACTCGGGCCCCCAAGTGCCGTTGGCTGGCGGGCTCATTGAACCGTGCAGCGTCGCACGTCGGCCGATGCGGCGAGCAGTATCCGAGAGAGCGTTCATTCGAATGGCCGCGGTACCGAGGTCCAACAAAGCCAACAAAATCCACAGCAACAACGGCAGTGTGAAAGCTGCCTCGACCGCCGTGGCACCACGACGCGATTGCCGATGCGATTTCGATTCTCGAAAGCACATCGGATCGGGGATAACTATTTTGGAGATGGTTCGCCGTTTCATCGGAATTGCTGAAACTCCGCGACATGACGCACCTGAACTTCCTGCGGAAGGACCGGCCACTGAACAATCGTGCGAAACGGGATGGACACCTCACTCGCGATGATCTTCTGTCCGTTTCCATTGTCACGGTGGGAAACCGAGACGATGGCATCCGCTGAATCAATGGAAAGGTGTCCCAGCTCATCCTGAATAGCTTGCTGAACATTGCTTCGCCACTGTGACTCATTCTGTGGATGAAACCGATTCATGGCGCCGTGCAAGGAACCCACTCGCGCCGCATTGGCCACCACTTGGCGAACGTGAATGATCCGTGCGAAATCGCAACACGCAAAAACCAAAAGCAAAATCACTGGCAGCAACAATGCGAATTCGGTCGCGGTTGCTCCCGATCGTTCCGCGACTTTTTCGCGACGCAAGTGCCGATTGGGTGAAAGAAGCAAGTTGCTCATTGGCCCGCGAAAGCCTCCTGGATCTTGAAGGCGGCCGGGCTGACCAGCACGATGAAGATGGCCGGAAAGATGAACAGCATCGTGGGAAGGATGATTTTGACCGATGCCTTTTGTGCATTCTCTTCTGCGGCTTGTTCTCGTTGAAAGCGGAGCATGTCCGAATGCCCACGCAACGCTTCGCTGATGTTGGTTCCGAACCGCTGTCCCTCACGCACCAGTGAACTCAGCGTGCGAAGAGCATCGTCGTTGGTGCGGTCCGCGAATCTTCTCAGAGCTCGTTCCACCGGTGATCCCAATTCAATGTCTTGCTGGACCATACTGATTTGCGTTGCAAAATCGGGATGGATCCATTGCAATTCTTGACCGACACGCTGGATGCTTTCTTGCAAGCTCAATCCCGCATCCAGACACACCACCATCAGATCCAAAAAGTCAGGAAGAGCGTTCCGCAACATGCGATGAAATTGCCTGGATGTCCGGCGCAGCCACAGGATCGGTGCGGCGTAACCCACCGTCATGAGAATCGCGGCTACGCAAAAAGCATGTTGCATCGGAAGCTTGCCTGCCCAATAGCAAGCACCGAGGGCAAAGGGAGGGACCACCAACAACAAACACCGAAGTGTGGACAAGAAAAACCACATTCCACGGTGGTGAATACCCGCTTCCATCATCGGTGCGGCCGTTAGCCAGGAACGCAGCCCCGGCCGAACGCGATCGGACTTGCCGTCACGGTTGACCCCCGAGTCGTGTTCGGCCCAATCGACCGAGTCACCGTCCTCATCCTGTGAAAGTTCCGCCAAGCGACCTTGCACGTCTCGCCAGTAGGGATCCCACCAATGAAAGATGAGATACGTCACCAAAGAAACGGTGGCAAAAATCCCAAGCAACGCGACCGCTTGCGGAGCGACATCAATGACATTCATTTCAATACTCAAAACGGACGATGCGGCGGATCAAATAGGCACCCACAAGTTGGGAAGTAGCGGTTGCCGCAAGAAGTCGAGGGCGTTCCAAGAGCGTGCTGGCGTACTCGGGAGAAAAAGCGACGATCGCCCCCAGCGCCACCACGGGAAGCAAGATCAATACCCATGCCTGCATCCGACCTTCAGCAGTCAACGCCTGCAACTTGTCTCGCATTCGCAAACGCTTGGTGACCAGCAGTGAGAGATTGTCCAGCAGCTCCACCAAGTCGCCGCCAGAACGATTTTGAACGAGTAACGCGACCACAAAAATTCGCAATTCCATCACGGGGTTGCGTTCGGCAAGTTTACGCAGGGCCAGTTCGCGGCCCATGCCAAGGTCTTGTTGCTCGTAACAAAGAGCGAACTCTTCACGGATCGGGGATTGGTGGTCTTCGGCGATCATTTGCAACGCCGCGGTAACCGTTTGGCCGGATCGCACCGCCCGGCTGATGATCTGGAACACTTCCGGAAGTTGTCTGCTGAGTTGTTGATTTCGCGAATGGCGTTTGAGGTACAGGTACAGGAACGGGAAAGCACTGCCGATCACCGCTGATGCGGCGGCGACTTGCCAATTCCACAACATTCCAAACGTCGCGAGAGAGACGGTGACAGCAAGCGTTCCCAACCAAAGTTGACGGAGACTCCAATTGACTCCCGCTTGTTCGATCAACTTGGTGATGGTGGCGGGATGGATTAGGAACGGCCACTTCGTTGAGTGAGAACCCGTGGTCTTGAAAAGGTCCGCAGCATCCATGTCTTCCGCGTCGTGGCTCAATGCCGCCATTCGCCGACGCACGCCGAATCGATACCGAAACACGTGCTGATGCAGCACGGTACTGGTTGCAAACACGGTCATTGCGACCATGAGGAAAACGCTGCAGGAGACGATCCACACATTCATTGCGTTCTCCTCAATCCGTCCAACTGTTCTTCACGGAACGTGCCGGCCCGGAAGTAAGACCGAGGAATTTTCAAACCGTTGCGTTCCAAGCGATCAATGCACTGGGGTACGATTCCTTTGGCTTCGAATTGCCCAAGTGTCCGCCCCTCTTCACTCATGCCTGTTTGGCGAAAAACAAACAAGTCATGCATGTTGATGTTTTCACCGTGCACACCGGTCACTTCCGAAATTTGCACGATCTTGCGTTCGCCACCGGGCATGCGGGACACGTGGACGATCATGTGAATGGCCGACGCAATTTGTCGGTGGATGAACCACATGGGCAAGTCAGATGTCGCCATGCTGACCAACATCTCCAATCGACTGATCGCTTCCCGAGCGTCATTTGAGTGGATCGTCGACATGCCGCCGTCGTGTCCGGTGTTCATCGCCTGAAGCATGTCAAACGCTTCTGCACCCCGACATTCGCCCATGATGATTCGGTCCGGACGCATCCGAAGGGCGTTGCAAAGGAGGTCACGTGCGGTGACTTGTCCTCGACCCTCCAAGTTGGCGGCGCGAGTTTCCATTCTCGCCACATGAGGTTGTTGCAATCTGAGTTCGGCGGCGTCTTCGATGGTTGCGATTCGTTCCTTGGAAGGCACAAAACCTGAAAGCAAATTCAACAAAGTCGTCTTGCCACTGCCCGTTCCTCCCGAAATCAAAATGTTCAGCCGTGCTCGAACGCACGCCGATAAAAACTCCAACATCATCGGAGTCGCTGAGTTGGAGTTGATCAGCGTTTTCGCTGTGATGGGTTTGGAGGAAAAACGGCGGATCGAAACCAAGGCCCCGTCCAGTGCCAATGGCGGGATCACCGCGTTCAGTCGGCTGCCGTCATGCAACCGAGCGTCCACCATCGGACTGGATTCATCGATCCGTCGACCAACTCGTCCCGCCAGTTTCCGAACGATGTCCACCAAATGGTTGTTGTCGCGGAACTGAATGTTGGTTTGCTCCAAGATCCCGGCGCGCTCGACGTAAACGCAGTTGGGGCCGTTGACCAAAATGTCCGAAACCGTGGGGTCTCGCATGAGAGGTTCCAACGGTCCCAAACCCAATGTCTCGTCGACCAACTCATCAATCAGTCGCTGTCGTTCCGCTTGGGAGAGCAGGTCCGAATGCATGCGAGAGAGTTGTTCGGCGCCACGTCGAAGTTCTTCCCGTAGCCGATTGGGATTGGCCGTTCGCGAAGCTGCCAAGTCAATTCCACTAATGAGCTTTTCGTGGATCTCGGCTTTGAGTTGTTGAAACCGGCTTTCTCGTTCAGTCGAATCGAAGCTGGCGGAGCGAATCATGATGGATCTCGAGGGTGGCGATCAAATACGCTGGCGAACAAAGATGCCAACGGAAAAAGACGTGAAGGGACAACGTTGCCATGGGCATTTGCCACGTTCACGTTCCGGCGATGAGTCCCGACACCAGTGAAAGTTTCAAACTGGTCAGCAAGCCTTTGGGCACCGGCGATCCGTTGGAAGCTTCGCTCGGCAGCAAGTCGCGAATGCATGGAATCGTCCAAGTCGTTTCACGGAGCGCTTTCGCGATGTTGCTGTGCGGAGATTCGAGTACAACCGGATTGCCCATGTTAAGTGACACCGTGACGCTGACCGGATCGTCCGGGATGCTTCGAATCGTGTTGACGTTCAGCAGTTTTTCGACGGAACGAATGGGTAATTCACCGGCGTGCCCTGTTGCCATTGCGACGACGTGGAACGATGCAGGCAAGGTTTGCTTCTTGCGTAAGAATCGGAGGTATTCCTTCGTCCGCAGCAGCGATACAAAATCCAATCGCGTTGCCAAGACGATGGCGTCAAAGGACTCAAGAATGTCAAGGTCGTCTGCTTGAATCGGGTCCTCCAAATGCACGACCGAGCATGCGTATGCGCCAGCGACGATGTTCAGGATCGTTTCGCAGCATCTTGGTTTGAGATTCGTAAACCGACTGCAAAGAGGCGGGCTGGCAAGCAACTGAATTCCACATGGATGTGGTGTCATGGCTTGGTCCACCATGGATGCGTCCACACCGTCGGCTTTGGTCATCAATGGTTGCAGCGTGTGTTGCGGATCAATCTTCAACATCGCGGCGAGGTCACCGCCTCCAACCCGCATGTCGATCAACGAGCACGTGCCCAAATGCTCGCTGATCGACGCGGCCAGATTGCAGGCCAGCAGGTTGGAGTCAGTCGCGGAAGCCGTGGGAATGACACCGATCAATGAGCCATTGCATCTGTGCTGAATCGATTCGCTTTGAATCCTCGCCACAACGCGTCGGATCTCTTCGGCGGAATCGTTGCTCCATCGAATCACATCCGACACGCCAACACGAAACAATTGCAAGATGGCGTCGGGATCGGTGATCGACGCCAGCACAATCACCTTGCAATCACCAGCAGTCAGCAACGTTTGCAGAAATAGAAGGTGTTCCGGGGTGATGGTTTGAAAGACCACGAAGATCAAGCGGTGCCCCACAAACGGGTCCACGGCCAGTTCGGTATCCAAACACAAGTCGACCATTCGGTCTTGCGGGCAGTTGAGGCCTAGCTCGCAGAGGGTTTGTTGAACCTCCGTCGCGATCTCATTGCGTTCATGCAGGATCCAGGTTTCCATGATTTCACTGTGGGGGAGAAGCACGAATGTTTCCTGCCATTCGTGCGGGTCACTTTGGGGCGTTGGCTGTCAACGAATCCATCACGATGACAATCAACCCTAAGACCCAAATTGCGCAAATGACGTCACCCGGGTGTCAAAATGACCCTAGGGAAAGCCCTTGGTGATTTACCCTAGTGGCGACTTAAAGGTGCTCTCCTGCCCTTTGGTGTGACTGCCTTCAACGTTGAGCAAGCGATCTGCGCCAGCACGCCTGGATCTCGCAAGGATCGATTTACCATTGGCAAACTCGGTGCAATCGCGAAGGTGCCCAACGCCGCGTCGACCAATTCATGAGCTCAGTCGAATGAATTGCGAATGAGTACAAGGCGAACGCTCGCGCGAGGTTGGTTGATGTTCGCCAGCGGATTTCACGCTTGAACTTCCGCCGGATTTTCGTTCGCCCATGACGAACATCTTTTGTCTGCAACCGCTCCCGCGGCCAGGGGTAAGGGTTTGCCCGATGGACGAGCGAGCAGCAGTGGTTGGTCTAGTTTGCCTTTGCTGTCATTCAGTGTTCTTGCTGCGACAAAATCAGGTGACGAGCTGATTTTTGCTTGCTCCTCCAAGTGGCGGCGACGATACACACAAGGTGCGGTGATGCGCAGTCAAAATGGTTGCACTTACCGCGAGTCATTGCTCGATCGGACCGTTAGACTAGGAAGAACACGCCGATGAGCCGCTGCAATGTGATCTTCGCAATGCGAGCATTGCAGCATGATTGTCGTTCACTGATTCAAAGAGGGCACTATGAATCAATCCACTGTTTTCTTAATCGAAGACGAATCGTCGAGAGACGAATCCGTCGTTGATTTGTTGCATCGGGGCAATCTTCCCGTGCAGGTTTTTCGACACCCAAGTCTGTTTTACGAGGAGTACGACCCGAATCAACCGGGATGCATGGTGATGGACCTGAACCGGTCCCTCGTCGCGGGCGTGACGCTTGCCGAACAAATCCATGACCGCGGGTACTGTCCGCCTTACATCATAGTGGGGGGCCAGCCGCGAACATGTGATTTGGCCAGGGCGATGCGGAGTGGCGCGAGGGATTTCTTCGAGAAACCCGTCGAGGTCGATCTCTTTCTGCAAAGAATCCGTGAAGCGATCGCGGAGGATCATCTTCGTCGACAACAACGTGACGAGGATTCACTGATTCGCCAACGAATTGAGTCGCTGAGTCCACGGGAAAGCGAGATTTTGAATCTGGTCATGGAAGGGAAACTCTCCAAGCAGATCGCTTCGCATTTAGAGATTTCGATCAAGACCGTGGAGGCACATCGAGCGAACATCCTTCGCAAAATGCACGTGGATTCGTTCATCCAAGTGGTGTGCTTGATCGCCAATCGTCCGCAACTGCTTCAAGCGGACTCCATTTCTCTGTCGACCAGCGGGTAAAAACGGGCGGGGGCAGACGACACAAGCGGCCGAAGGCGGATCGGTCGGAGCGTGGACGCTACCCGCGACGTGTTGGCGGAAGAAACGTGGGGGTTGTCGGGTTGCAAACATTTCAGTCGGCAGATTCTCTATGACGATGAAAAGCGTGATTCCCTTGAGATTTTCGCGTCCCCGCCCGATCACACATCGCCCCAGAACGCATGGATTCGACTGCTTCCCGAGACGGTTTGCCTCCCGATGACGAGTCGATTTTTCGAGCCCTGACCCGCGTGGGACAGAGTTTGGACCTGCCGGTCGACTTGTCCGACGTGCTTTCGAACGATTCCATGCCGGAGGACGAAGAGGACCCACTGTGGGTGCTGCGAACCAGCGCGATGCAGGCGGGAATCATTCTGGACGAAACACGCCTGGGATCGGGAACAGAAGCCTTTGTGTTTCTGAGCGAAGGTCATCCGATTGTGCTGGCGTATCCCGATGGGACGCTGAAGGTCCTGGAAAAAGCGACCTGGCGATCCTTGGAATTGTTCTCCAGCGGCGATGAAATCAACTCGCAAACGATCAGCCGCCGTCGACTGAATCGTTTGTTTTCGGATGAGGCCGTGCGAACCTTCATCGGCCGAAAGCAATTCGAGTGCGAATCGATCTCCGCCACGCACGGTCACGGCGACCATGACCATCCGCCGCCGCTTCGCCGATTCATCGGTCTGTTGAATCTGGATCGGTCCGATATTTGGATGGTGGTCCTGTTTGGTTTGGTGGCCAGCGTGCTGACGCTGGCTTCGCCGTTGGCGGTGGAGTCGTTGGTCAATGTGGTCAGTTGGGGGACGCAGTTTCAACCTTTGATCATTCTCGGGCTGATGCTGCTGATCTGCCTCAGCATCGCCGGCGTTTTGAATGTGTTGCAAACGGTGGTCGTGGAAATGATTCAGCGTCGCCAGTTCGTTCGCATCGCAAGCGATCTGGCGCACCGCTTCCCTCAGGCCAGCCAATCGGCGCTAAAGGGCGAGTACCGTCGCGAATTGGCGAACCGGTTCTTCGACATCATGACCATTCAAAAAGCGACCGCGGTGTTGCTGCTCGATGGCGTGTCGATCGTGTTGTCGACGGCATTGGGGATGGCGCTGCTGGCGTTCTATCACCCGTTCTTGTTGGGCTTCGACTTGGTGTTGTTGTTCTGCATGATCTTCATCACTTGGTTGCTTGGCCGAGGCGGGATCCGCACCGCGGTCGAGGAATCCATCGCCAAGTACAAAGTGGCTCACTGGTTGCAAGACGTCATCGCTCAGCCCTCCGTGTTCAAAACCGGTGGCGCTGAAATGTTGGCCGTTCATCGAACGGACCGTTTGACGGCAGATTACATCGCGGCACGCCAACGACAGTTTCGCGTCGTCATTCGCCAAATCGGTTTCGCGGTTGCCCTGCAAGTCGTCGCATCGACGGTGCTGTTGGCGATGGGCGGTTGGTTGGTCATCAAGGGCTCGCTGACGTTGGGACAATTGGTTGCAAGCGAGTTGGTGGTGACCGTGGTGGTGGGTGCCTTTGCCAAAGCCGGTAAGTCACTCGAAAAATTCTACGACTTGATGGCTGGCATCGACAAAGTCGGCCACTTGCTGGACATCCCGACGGACCAAAAAGTCGACATCGGTCCTATCCCGGAAGAACCCGCCAAGGTGCGTTGGTCGGATTTGACGTTCCACGATGGCGAATTCCATTCCAAGGTGGAGGGAATGACGATCGAGCCGGGCAGCAGCGTGGCCTTCATGAGCGATGACATCAGCGGGTTGACGTTCATGGCCCGCGCGATTGCTGGCCAGGCGAACGTGCAGGAAGGACTGATCCAAATCGCCGGGGTGGAAGCGACCCATGCATCGACCGCTGGGTTGGGCAGGTTGGTTTCGTACGCCGGGGCGAGAAAGATTTTTCACGGCAGCGTTCGCGACAATGTGGACTTGGGACGCCGAGGCATCGGCCAGCAGCGCGTTCGCGAGGCACTGGCTCAAGTCGGTTTGACCGAGGCGGTGGAACAACTCGACGAAGGTTTGCAGACCAATTTGCAAACGGGCGGCTATCCCTTGGCGACCGAACAAATCACGCGGCTGCTGTTTGCCCGAGCCATTGTCTCGAAACCGAAGTTGCTGGTCGTGGACCGTTTGTTGGACGAGTTGTCCGAGTCGACCGTCGAGATGTTGTGGCCGCACATTCGATCGACCGATCCATCGTGGACTTTGATCGTATTTACCAATCGGAAAGACATCGCAGAACGCTGCGAGCAGCGGATGACGCTGCGGTTTTGAATGACGAGCAGCAATGAGAGCAGCCGGTTGAGTCGGTGAGTTCGGCCGGATCAGCCCGCGGCGGTTAATCGATTCTCCTAGCCGAGTATCCGATCACTCATCCGGATCGGCCAACGCACAATTGAAAACACTTTCGCCTAGTTGAAGTCTTATGAATCCCACCTATCCCACATCTGATGATTTCGCGTCGATGCAGTTGGTTCGAACCAGCAGTTGGGTGCGGTTCGTTGGTCGATTGACGTTCATCGGTTTGGTGGTGTCGATCATCAGCATGCTGTTTTTGCCGTGGCAACAGACGGCTCGTGGTGTCGGTACCGTCGTGGCCATCGACCCTCAGCAAAGACCGCAACCGGTGCGAAGCCCATCCAAGGGTGTGGTGGAATACGTCAAGCCAGGATTGCGTGAAGGCAGTTACGTCGAACAGAACGAATTGCTGCTGAGGTTGTCGCCGTTTGCTGTGGATGGCGTTTCGCAAATTGACACCCAAATCATCGCCACCGAGTCCAAGGAAGCGGCGGCCTTGTCGGCTTTGGAAGTGGCCAAACAAGCGGTCGTGCTGCAGGAGAACGCGGGGAAGAGTTTGACGGAATCGCTGAAGCAAGATTTGGAAGCCGCCAAACAAAAGTGGGAGCAGGCTCGCAACGAAGTGACCTCGCTAGAAGCCGAGTTGCAAGACAAACGCAATCAACTGCGAATCGCGGAAGACATTGCCGACCGAGGCTTGGTGTCCAAAGAAGAGTTGTTTAGCAAGCGACAGGCGGTGGAGGTCCAGCTCGCCAAAATTGAGAAAGCTCAAAACGTCGTGCACGAACTCTCGGCGTCTTTGATCTCGAAGGAAGAAGAGATCGAGTCCAAACTGCAGGACATCGCGATCAAAAACCGCGAGGCCGAACAGAAAGTGTTGGACTCGATGCAGAAGATCAACACGATCGAGAAAGAAATTCTGGATCTAAGAAACAAACGTGGCGAACTGGATCGGTTAGAAATTCGTGCTCCACGATCAGGCCGAATTCAAGAATGGTTTGGCGTGGAAGGCAGCGACACGATCAAAGAAGGCGATCAATTGTTCGTGATCGTGCCCGATACGGACGAATTGTCGGTGGAGATGAGTGTCAGCGGCAACGACATGCCTCTGATCCAGGAAGGGGCTCCGGTCCGCCTGCAGTTTGAAGGTTGGCCAGCCGTTCAGTTTGTGGGCTGGCCGTCGGTCGCCGTCGGCACGTTTGGCGGTAAAGTCAACCGAGTTTTCCCAACCGACGATGGTCGAGGCAATTTTCGTGTCCTGGTCACCCCGGACAATCATTTTGATCGGGAGAATGGTTGGCCAGATGACCGATACCTACGGCAAGGCGTCCGTGCAAACGCATGGGTGCTGCTGAATCAGGTTCCGCTGGGCTACGAGATATGGCGTCAATTGAATGGATTTCCTCCGGTCGTTTCCGACCAGGAGCCAATCCAGTCCAAAGACAGCAGTTCGAAGGGAAAGGGCGGCAAGGTCATCTTGCCCAAGCCTTAAACTTTGCTCGCTGCGCCGGTTCAAGACGGAGGTTCTGGACCGCCGTGCTGAGCGTTGCCGTGTTGACGCTGATGACGCCCGCAATCGTGCGGGCTCAAACGCCATTGTCACAACCAGTCGTGACAAACGGGCAACAGGCCACGGCATCCAATTCGGCCATGATCGAATCGGATTCGATGAGCTTCGCCGAATTTTTGAGCGTCGCTCAGGCACAAGTCGAAACCGTCCCTGCGCCTGAATCGGCGGAGGACGCGGGGGCTGACTCGGAACTTGGCGCGAATACCAACCTGGAGCTCAGTGCGGATTCATCGCTAAACGCTGACAACGGTCCGCGGGCGGATGATTCCGAGGACACGCTGATCCTGGCCGATGTGATCGCCAGCGTGTATCGATCCTACCCGGAGATTTTGCGAGCTCGGCAGCAAGCGGGTTTGACCAGCGGCGAATTGTTGTCCGCTCGAGGTGCCTACGACACGAAGTTCAGTGCGTTTTCGCTTTCCGAGCCGACGGGTTATTACGAGAACTATCGCAACGGTTTGAAGCTTGCCCGCCAAACGTGGTGGGGCGGATACGTCGAGGCCGGATATCGCATCGGGCGAGGCTTCTATCAGCCTTGGTACAAAGAACGCCAAACGGATGATGCGGGTGAGTTCAAAGTCGCAATGATTCAGCCGCTGTTGCAAGGTCGTGCGATCGACCCGCAACGTGTCGCGGTGTTCCAAGCCAGTCTGGCTCGGCAGGCCGTTGGACCTTCGATTCAAAAGGCTCTGTTGGAAGTGTCGTACGACGCCGCGACCAATTATTGGCAATGGGTTGCCGCCGGAGCGATGTTGAAAGCCCAACGTGAATTGCTGGACTTGGCGGAAACACGGGGCGAACAGTTCGAGGTGGGCGTCGAGGCCGGCAAGTTCGCCGAGATCGACTTGATCTTGAATCAGCAATTGATCGCGGAACGTTCTGCCAAAGTACTGGAAACCGAACGCAAGTACCGGGAGACGAGCTTCAAACTGGGGCTGTTCCTACGCGACGCCAATGGACGGCCAATCATTCCCGGTGATGAATGGGTGCCGGAACGTTTTCCCGCGGTCCTGCCGCCGCCACAGAATGATTTCGAAGCGGATCTGTCTGCGGCATTGGCTCGCCGGCCAGAACCTCAAATCCTGCAACTTGAAATTCGCGGCATCCAGTTGGATCGGCAACTGGCGTGCAATGAAATGTTGCCACGATTGGACTTCGTCGCGGAAGCGTCGCAAGACATGGGTGAACCGTCCACCAAATCGGACGATAAAGGCGAGTTCGAATTGGTGATTGGGATCACCAGCGAGGTGCCCATTCAACGACGCAAAGCTCGTGGCAAAATCCAATCGACCACGGCTAAGATTGCTCAAACCAACCAAAAGCTACGCTTGGTCCGCGACAAAATCGGAGTCGAGCTACGCACGGCCTACAACGCGTTGATGTTGTCGGGCCAAATCGTGGAGCAAACCGAGGCTTCCTTGCGAGCTGCCATCGACACGTTGGAGCGATATCGTTTCGCGTTCGATCGAGGCAAGATTGATTTGATCTATTTGAACTTGTTGGAAACCAAAGCCAACGAAACCGAGATCAAACTCATCGAAGCTCAACAGAATTGGTTCGCGGCGCTCGCGGAGATGCAGGTGGCTCTCGGTTTGGATCCATTGGAACAAGCCATGTCGGTTTCGTCCCTGCCCGCCAGCCAACTGCCAACTTCGCTGGATCCCGGCAAACTCCGTGACCGCGACCCGAAAGTGTTGGAGCAGGACTGGGAGCTTCGCAATCAACCCAACGGGGCCAATGGTCGCTAACAAGGGCAAGTCCCAACATTCGCGTCCTCACTGCACTCATCTCTCGTCCAATAATTTGATCAAACGCTCGTCATGAACGAACAAGCCAAACAACCCGCGAAGCCCATTCTTCATAGAGCCACCTTGACCGAATTGGTCTATTGCAGCGTCGCGACTCGTCCCATCAGCGAAGAGGACCTGAGCCGCTTGCTGGCATCAGCGCGATCCAACAATGCCGCGCTCGAGGTGACCGGCATTTTGCTGTACAGCGATGCGACGCGAGAATTTGTGCAGATGATCGAAGGTGAAGAAGCAACGTTGATGAAGTTGTTTTCCATCATCGCGTCGGACGATCGTCACACATCAGTCGACATGATGTATCGTGGCTCCATTGAGTCACGCAGTTTCGACGGTTGGTCGATGGCTTACCGCTCCATGGAAGACATCGAACCAAAGATCCTCGGCGGACAAACGTCTTTCCGTACCGCCACGCAGTCCGTCTCTGCCCGAGAAGGAACCGTCAGCCGCGCACGAGCGATGTTTCATTCCTTGAGTTCGACGAACTGATCACTCAAGTCGATTGCTTTTGTCACGACGCTGCGTATCTCTCAAACGTGACACCGGTCGGCTCACGCCAATCCGCTAAAAGACTTTGGTCTTGCAAAAAAAGCATGTTAGCGGCACGGCGCAAGCCGTCCGGTATCGGAACTCTTCTTCGCATCGTTGCATCACCGGTCGGCTCGCGCCGATCCGCTACGAACTTTGGTTGCGCAGAAACAGCTTGTTAGCGGCACGGCGAAAGCCGTACGGTGCCACTACAACCAGCACGAAATTCTCTGTATCGGCACGGCAACGGGAAGTATCTGTAGAACGACAGGTCGAGGTATTCGGAGCATTCTCGTGGTTCTAACGTTGGATCTTCCGCGTTGCTTTACAATGTCGGCTTCAAAAGCGTTGCCTTCAAAAGCGCTGGCGAATTTCTAAAACGTTCCGCGTGATGCCCTGCGTGACTGCGAGCTTTTGATCGGCAGCTTTCGAAGATCATCAGGAGACACCGTTCGTGACCGAATTCAACCGACTCACTCTTTGTTACTGCATCATCTTGTGTTGCCTGAGCGGACCCGTTGTCGCCCAGGAGCCAGTACGGGAGCCCGCGAAGAAGCGGTGGATCATTGATCCGCACACGCACTTCAAAGGAGCGGAACAGATTGAACGGGAGGCGCGGACGACCAAACGCCATCCGAAGAACACGCTAGGGCACGTGATCACCCCGGAAGATTATTGTTCGGTGGCGGATCGATTGGGAATCCAGTCTACCGTGGTCGTGGAAGCGGTCGAACAAGACACACCGCAGTTCAATGACTGGTTACTTGAACAAGCTGAATCAGATTTGATCAGCGGCTATGTCGCTCGTGGCAATCTGTTGTCGCCCGAATTTGCTGCCAACTATGAACGGTACAAGTCGAGTGGGTACTTGCGAGGCTTTCGATTTCGCCAAGCCGAGTTGCGAGGCTACTTGGATCACGAAACGGCCAGGCAGCATCTCCAACGTTTGGAGCGTGATGGCATGGTGGTGGACCTGCTGGTCAACAGCGACCACGCAGAATATGTCATGGCACTGGCGCGAGAATATCCCGAGCTGAAGATCGTGATCGATCACTGCTTCGGAGCTCGATTGGTAAGTGGCAAGGTGTCACCCGAGTGGACCAAAGCGGTCAACGATTGCAGCCAGTTTCCAAACGTGCACTGCAAACTTTCCAGCATCTTGAACTTCAGCGATGCCGCACCGTTTGGCCAGCCCGCATCCGTCGATTTGGAAACCTACAAGCCGATTCTGGAAACTTGCTTCCGTGCCTTCGGGGAAGACCGGGTGATGTTCGCCACGAACTGGGCCGTTTGCACTCACTACGGACAAGTTGATGATGTTGTGAACATCGTGACAGAGTTTCTGAAGTCGAAGGGCGAGCAAGCGTTGCACAAAGGAATGCGTGAGAACGCCTTGCGCGTTTTCCAAATCCGCGAAGAGCATCTCCGTCCGCGCGAAAAAAAGTAGGCCGGATCAAGAAACGAAGTGACGCAGATCCGGCACAAACTTGGAATCCACGACGTCCCGCCGGAACTTCACTTCGTGTTGTTCCGGCCGACGATTGGTCTGACTCGTATTCGGGCGGCGCATAAAAAAAGCCCGGTGTGGACCGGGCATTTTTCGAAGAAGTACCGAAGGAGGGACTCGAACCCTCACTCCCTTGCGGGAACTGGATTTTGAATCCGATGCTGCGATCACCGCAAAACCTTACGGGAAAAAGCTTTCGGAAGTTCTAAGCCCTCCCTGTTGTACCCCTCGTTGTACCAAGGCTTTTCCGTTGCCTCTTTCTGGCCCTCGGCGAGAGCCGAGGGGCAGAGGCTACCTGGACGACTCGGACAGCCCGGAAGACGCAAAGAAAAGCCTCCGGAAGACCTCGTCTGGGCAGGGCTGTCCGGGCTGTTGGCGACGGTAGCGGCGGAAAGAGCTGACGTTTTTGGCTCTGTCCAACCTGTCTAGGCTGTTGCACCTGTCCTGCCGCTTTGAAAAGAAGAGGCGGCTCCCAACTGCGAGGACGACCGCAGACGGGGCGAGAGACCAGGAAAGCAGGGTCGCGTACTCCCGAGAGTCCCACGCCGCCAAAAAGGCGGCGAAGCCGACTTGATGGGGGCAGTAATTGGGCGAATTCCGAGCCAGAATTCATGCCTCTGCTAGGCTCCAATGTTACATGCTGCGACCACCACTCCGCTGAAAGGACGTCTCCATCAGGTCGCTCTCGCTGTATGCCCGGTATCGTACCTTTACACCCGCCAACCGCTGCAGGGCGGTTGCCATAGCCCCCGTCAATTGTCTAGCCTGGGTATCTGTCCCCTTTAGCTCGGGATATCTACTCGGTTTATGCCCGGTAGTTAATCGGGATAATTAATTGTTCCCAGACCGAAACATGTCAGACGAAAACCCGTACACAACGCCGATACCTGATCCCGTCAATCGAGCAACGACAACTGTATCCGCAGGCGCCAATGCCCTTCAAACGTCCATGCTGGTATTGGGGGTCGGCGCATCGGCATTGCTGGCTGGACTGGTCTGTTGGTTTTGTATAAGCGCGGCTGCAGCGGATACTGGGTATCCTGCTCTTCTGTTGGCATTCATTGTGTCTCCAGTCGCGAATATTGTGATTGCACTAGGCTGTGTTGCGGTCTGCGCGATCGGATCATCCCGCGATGGTATGATGGCTGCTCCCGCTGCTTTCATCGCGCCGTTTCTCTCCACCGTCTATGTGTTCTACTACGTAATGTTTGTGATCGACGTTCATGGCTCTTGACGTGCACTCAGGCTGCGGGGAACCATGCCGTGAACCGGAGGACGGCATCACGCGGTCACAAATGGAAAATCAAAACGCCGTCCCCGGTTACGGCTACCGTTCGCTGGCTATTTGAATGAAATCGACTGATCTTGCAGCGTTTTTTAACCTGATCTGTATTCTCGCGATGGCAACACCCTGCGTCGCCTCCGACAGCAACAAATTGCGGCATCGATGGAACGACCGTCTTGAAGCGGAACTTGCTGAGCTGAGCGATGAGGATCAAGAGCATCCACGGAACATACTGATCGTCTCCAAGGCTTCAGCCGGGGAGATCGAGGAAGCGATCTCGATTGTGTCAGATGTGGTTCCGCGAGAGAGACGAGCAGAAATGCTCGGTTACGTTGCAGCGTGCCAGGCTCAGGCTGGGGAGCTTCGGGGTGCTACAGAAACCGTGAATCTTATTGCGTCAAGCGTTTCCCGGCAGTTTGCATGGAAACGCGTTATCCAGGTCTTGGCTTCCGTACGCAGACTAGATGATGCTCGCAATCTTCTGAAACATCTCGATGAGATTTCCATCCGTGATGATGTTCTCGCGCTGCTAGCTTTGGCCCACGCTAAAGAAGGGGCGTTTGAGGTCGCTAGCGAAACAGCTGAGACGATCAGTTCAAAAGATATCCGCAACGATGTGGCTGCGAAGATACGCACAGTCCGTGGGGGTGAGATCAACCCAATCGAAAAATTGAAACGCGGTTATATCCGCGATCAAATTTCGGTGCTGACCGCATTCTCAGGGCCAAATGCATACCGTGAACCAATCCTTGCCATTGCAGCAGCCCAAAATGGTGATGCTGCATCATTGGATCGTCTTGCCAAAGCGGCCACTGACGACGCTGGGACATCGCTTCTCGAACCACGGCTCTCAACGACATCGGTACTGCTTGCGGTAGCGTTTGCAAATTCGGGAAATACCGCGAAAGCTAAGCGGTTAATCAATGCCGGTTATGAAGCCTCTGGTCGTGACGATAGGTTCGGAACCGTCAATGCGTTCGGCAGCCCAATTTTGGTGTATTTGATGATTCAATTAGAGATGCAGCAGCTCTTGCTAGAAGATTTTGCGCGAACACGCAGCGAAGGTGGTCGAACTAGTGAACAGACACTTCAAGCAATGGGGGCAGCGTTTGCAGAATTGGAGAGGCTTGAGAGTGGTGAAGAGATCTACAAAACACTCCGCAATCCAGTAGAGAAAAGTAACTTTTGCGTGGGGGTTCTTACTGGACTCGACTACTTGCAGCGAACAAAGCCGTGAACCGGAGCGGCGAAGTCGAGCGGGTTTAAAATGGAGAACCATTCGTCGCCGCCCGGTTACGGCGGTCGTTCGTCGATAAGGAGTGATTGATTGTCGCGACCGAAGACAATCCTATTTACACGCGGACGCTGGGACCGCATCTTTGCGACTGCGACGCTGGTCGCCTCCGGTGTTGCATTTTTCAGTATCTATCTGATTGGTGGATTGCGTTTTCTCGTTGTGCCATTTGTTTTCGTTGGTATGTGGCTCTATTTCCGACGATCAACGCCAGAATCTGGCACGCGCATTGATACGATTGAGGGGAATCCAGCGACGATCCGCCTGTTGGTTTGGCTGGGGCTGATTTTGGTGTGGACCTTTAGTTTCTTCTTGTTCGACACCCTCGTCCTTGGTAACTCGTTTCATGGTCCTCTGTATTGGTATCATTGGGTATTCTTGGTTGCTACCGTAGCGTCCATGACCATTGGTTGCGGGTTGATCGGTCCCATCTCAGCACATCAGAAACCCGCGGCAGATAACGACGAACCATCGGATGCACGTGAGTCGCCGAGCTGAGTTTTTTGAAATGGTGAGTCGTTCGCGGCGACCACGTGATCCGTACCGTTCGTCGCACGTCACTTGCAGTGTTCATTTCAACGTCTTTCGCATTTGAGTACAACGTGAACGTTTCGAAATACATCCGTGCCGATCTCCGATCTTTGTTTGTCTTGATCGTAGCCAATGTCGTTGCATCAATTCTTCATTACGTCGACAATATTTGCTACTTCGATGACTACCCGGAACCAACCTGGCTTGACCCGTGCATCGTAGACGCCTTTTGGTTCGTGATGACGCCATTTGCAATCGCTGGATACTGGTACTACACCCAGAATTGGGCTGATCTTGGAAAATGGGCGTTGGTCATCTACTCCGTGATGAGCATGCTTGTTTTGGGACACTACCTAATTACACCACCGTGGGATGTTTCGTTGAAGATCAATGCCTTCATCCTCTTAGAGACTCTTGCGGCCGTTGTGCTGCTGCTCTACGTGGTCAGTGGCGTGCCGAGTACTGAACCCACAATCTAAAGCGACGAATCATGAAATGCACAGGAGGACGGGAGTCAACGTTTTTGGTGTGCTTGCAAGTCTTTCGCCCGTCCCCCGTGATTTCTACCGTTCCCCGACTGAAAAGAACTCCCCATCACCGCAAGGACAACGCTGATGGCCATCCTCGATTTAACGCTCGACAGTGATTGCCCGCCGATTGAGGTTTACACCGTCTTGCGATCCGTGACCGGAATCTCAGTTGGCCAATTGCGACAACGTGCGTCATCTCGATCACCAGTCGTCGTGTGGGATACTGACGATTTCCCGCTCGCGTCGGAACGCGAAAGGCACCGCGCAACGATTCTCGATGCGATAAATCGTTTGATGTCCTGCAAATGTGGGTTTCGTTTGGACTATCGACCCGCACCTGAGGACGACGCGGAGACTGTGTCAATCGCCATGCTTGAGAACTTGTTCAAAGCCGAGATAGAATACGACAACCAAACCTACGACTGATCGAAGTGGTTGACTCGTACCCGTTGCAAACGCGGCGAACCATCTAATGTACCCGAGTCGCGAAGTCGGGCGTCTGAACAATGGAAAGTCTCTCGTCGCGACCGAGTGATTTTAAACGTTCGCCGCCCGGTTGCGGTGGCGTTCGTCAACTAACTAAGGATCGCCTTACATTATGACTGATTGGCTTGCACAAGCGTACGAGCAGTTTCTGATGGATGGAGACGAGGTACTGTTAAAATCCGCTATTGAGCAATATGGTGGAACCGAATCACCGTCCGAATTAGATTGCCCCTTCGCACATCGAATTCAGGATCTGGTTGTATGCGGTGACTGGTTCCGCGTGGTGCGTGTCTACGATCCTGATGATCGCTCATGTCGCGTGTACATCTATCCATTCGACACATCATTTGGAGGGCAGCCGGGTGTACCGTACGAACTTTCTGGTGATTCGTTGCATCAATGGGTGATGGATGAATTGGAGGAACCGACAGATGGGGATACGGACTGGAGTAAGTACGGCATTATGTCCGACTGAAAGCGGCGGCGAGTCAATAAGGATTTCACGGTCGCCCAACTGAAGCTCAAATCCTCTGTGCAAGAAGCTCAACAGAAAGAGCCCCCTCCCGAAAGATCGAGAGGGGGCTCTTTTCTTCTCCAGCCTCACGTGCTTTATTCAGTATTCGTCGCAGAGATAGACCGTCGTATGCGAACGATCAGCTGCCGTCTCCACGTAGAAATCATCCCCGCCCTCGCCCTTGTACTTCGAGAGAATGCGAAGTTGGCAGTCGATCGAGAAAATGTTCTCCTTAATATCCGCGGGGCAGAGATCGCCAAACTCGCCCGAAGCGTGGCAAGTCAGAGCCTGATGAATGTCCCGATGGGACAGAGACTCCAGAGCGGTCCGGGAAATCAGAAGTTGCCCCATCGGGAAGAGTGGCTCGCTCATTTTGCACCTCCCTTCGTGCTGCGGCGAGCAGACTTTTTGACTGCCTTTTTAACCGCCTTCCGAGGCTTTTCCTTGGCCTCGGGAGCGGCTTTGGAAGGAGCGGGGCTCCGACGCCGCGAAGGCTTCTTCACAGCCTTCTTCGTGGTTTTCCGTGGCTTCTCTTTGACCTCGGGGGCGGGAGCATCCGAATACTCTTGGCGGAGCAACATCCCAAGAATCAGAGTCTGCGGAAGTCCTGTGGCGAATGAGGCATCCTTCAAGGTAATCAATGATTCATCCGAAATCGGAAGCCGTGCTGCATGGTTGCTTCCAATCTCCTTCTGGAATCCGAGAGCCAAAACCTTCTGAGTGAAATCCTCAAGGCGGGAGGAGACGACGCCATCAACGAACTGTTGATTCGTGACTCCGCGAAGGTCGCGTTTATATCGGAAGGCTTCGAGGTCTTCGGCGGTGAATTTCAGAACTCGGAAATTGCATTCGGTGGTCATAGTTATAATTCCTGGAGAGTGGGTCGGGGGGAGGGGGGATTAGAGTCCGAGGTAGATGCGGACGAGCTGCGTCATCTTCTCGTCCATCGGCTCGGACTCGATTTTGTAGAGGGCTGTCGGGTCATTCATGACAGCGTCGATCTCTGAGTCTTCGCCTTCCTCGTAGGGACGAGGTGGCTCGCCTGGGATTGCGATGAGGGTTTGTGATTCGTCGAAGATGACTCGTGTTTGATCGTCGAAGACTAGGACGTTGAGGGTGTCGTTTTCGATCAGTCGGGTGGCGGTCTTCATGCTCTCTCTGCTCGCTTGAAGGAAAAGTAATTAAAGGAAAATCCATTAAAACAGGCCGAAAAATCGGCAGGAATTATTCCTCTTCCAAGCGATATGTGACTCACTGTCGCATCCATTCCGGCAGGTGGTGAGTGCAGGCGTTGCGGCAGTCTTTAATGCGTTTTCCAGCAGAAGACTTTGCAGGAAAAGTTAGGTTATCTCGCACCTAATTCAGGAGTATTAAAGATGGCAGAAAGATGGCGACCGATCGTTCACAAAGGCATCCCCTTCCCCTACGAAGTCAGCGATCAGGGGAGGATTCGCAACGCAAGAACTCGCCGAATCAAAAGGCAACAGGAAAACTGCAGGACCGGCTATCGCTATGTCATGCTCAGCGGACCAGGGAAACTCTACCCGCTGAGAATTGCGTCCCTCGTCGTGACGGCATTCCTTCGCGAGAGAGAGCCGTGGGAACAAATCGATCATATTAACGGCAGTAAAACCGACGACAGACTAAAAAACCTCGAAATCGTAACCCAGCAAATCAACGTCAGGAGACGCTACAACATGCAAGGCTCAGTTAAACGGACGACCAATCATTTCCTTACGCCAGAAACGCATGAACGCATCAAAGAAATCTGGCAGACTGGTGAATATAGCCAAGTCGATATAGCCCGAATGTTCGGCATTACGAACGGTGCCGTCTCCAAAATCATCAAAAGGAAATCCAAAGTCCGGTCCTATAAGAACGGCAAACAGGAGGACCGAAAACCCGACTTCAGCAAGGCGAAGAAGACCAAGGTCCGAGCGAAGCTCAATGCGTCAATGGCTAGAGAAATCTACGAATCAACAGACTCACAGAAAGAATTGGCTCAGCGATTCGGCGTCTCCCAAGTCACGGTGAGCAAGATCAAAAGCGGCTCCGCATGGAGAGCGGCGACAGGGCACGTCAGCCCATCTTCTGAAGAGCCATCGAGAGGCACTCAATAGGCCAACCAGCCCTGTCCAAAATCGTCATGATGGAGTCATCCCAATTCTCCACCAACTCCTCATATGAAATCACCAAATCGGAACTGCGGAGGAACAAATCATCCGCAATTCCGATTTGCCTCCGCATCTCAGCCCGAGGAATCACCGGCTTCAGGCGATTACTCACCGGCTCCTGAGCAGTCCAACGCCCCGTCGCACAAGCTCTCTGCCAAGAATCTATCTGAGCCTCGACATCCCTGCGGAACATGAAGACTCGAAAGCCGAAGCCGTTGTACTTGCCGAAATCCGGAAGCGAACGGGACAGCACCAGAAGCTTGAATAGATTGTGCTGCCGAATATGGATAGACCTGTCCCGCGAAAGCTTGAAGTCCGAATAACCATCCTCCGGATTCAGGACCTCCCCGGCAGACTTCGCAAGAGAATGAGACGCCAGCGAAGTTAGCAGCAAATGGGTGCCGCAACGAGGGCTGCTGCAAATGACGATCTTCTTCATACTCTCTTGAACCACAAGCTACCAATACGAGAGCAGCGACCCACCAATTCCTCCACAGCCTGAATCACTCCAGGCCACTCCGGGCAATAATCGTGTCCGCAGATATAGCCCCCAGGCATGACCTTCGGAAGCCAAGCTGAGATGTCCGCAGCGACGTGCTCATATTCATGCATCGCATCGATGAAGACAGCTCCGAGCGAAGCATCCGGAAAACTCGACGCCATAGGCAATGAATCCCCGACGCGAATTTCAGCGTCCACCGAAGACCGTCGCAGATTCGCCAAAACGCCCTCCGCAGACTTCCGAATCCCAAGCATCTGCTCCCGAGTCCTCCAGCCCTTCACGGCTCGCCAAGGATCGATCATCGTCAAGCCGCAGGACTTCGGCAGATGCAAGCCAATAGCGAGAGCCGAACGCCCAGCATAAGAGCCCACCTCCACGAAACGAGAGCCCTCCGGAACCCGAGCCGCCAAAGTCGCGAGACCAATAAGCTCTTCCCGCGTCGTCTGACCAGCAATTCCTATCGCCTGATCGAAGACCTCGGGGAGTAGACGACGCTCGCCATAAGCCGCCAAAATATCCGCCCTTTGGGACGCGCTCAAAGACGGATAGCCGTTCGCGTGCAGAAAGAAGGCCTCCCGCTTCATCCCGTCATCGGTCCAACGTTCATGCGTCGGGACATTGAAACGCGCGTCCAGAATATCAGCCGTGCCCGAAGGAATGCTCTGGAGAATCTGGTTCAGTTGCTCCTGCTCCCAATAGACGCCCTGGATTGGCCCTTCACTCGCTATCCGCTCTTCCAGATGCCTCATTCCGACGCTATCCAGACAGACTACGCCCGTGTTCCAGTACAGGTCAGCGGGCCAGCACTCATCCCGACGCATAAGCCAATTCAAGCCTAAATCGCGGGGAGGAGTCTTCCGAGTCGGAATCCGAAGATGAAGCTCCGAGCACGCCCCATTGCGATGCTCGAAGATATCGGGGCTCCCAGACCTCGGAAGAACATCAGCGTCGAGCAGGAGAAGCTGATCGTACCCAGCCCTCACCGCCTCATGGACAAGCTCATACTTCGCGAAGGGAGGCTCATGCATCGAGGTCCCCGTCACCAGCAAAATATCAGCATCGACCTGCTCGGCATAATCCAACGCATAAGGGAGAGTCAATTCAATCATCCCCGCAAAATTCACCGCAGCGGTAGCGATCAATCTCCCCTCAGGCTCTGGTGGAGAGTCCTCCACCGAATCCACCGACTGAAGGTCTGACAAATCCTCGCAGCGAATCACCTCAGTCGACTCGTGGCAAAGATCCTCGATGAAGTCAGTGGAGCCCGCCCAAGTCCCCAGCACGACGAGATCGAACTTCTGACCCTCAAGACTCGAAGGGTATTTCACCATATTCAAATTCGCCGCATTCACTCCCGCCCTTTCGAGGACGCGAAGTGGACCGACCCAATTGAAGCCGCCTTCGAAGTAGAGCCAACTGACTTCGGCGGATTGCTGCTGCGATAGTAGATTCAGGATCTTATCCTGCCCGAGATGATCCAGGATGAGCACCCTCTCGAATCGCCTGTCCCCAATTTCGGCGAGCATACGCTTCGTATTCTTGTCGCAGGGGAAGAACTCCGTGTCTGCGGGCAATTCATTCAGATTCCACCAGCACCGTTGAATATGCTTCTTGGACTTGGCCCCGAAGTGATAGACGCTCGTCCGCATCACCCGATTCCGAGCCCATTCCCTGCGGAATTTCGGATACCACGTATTGAAATGCATCGGAATCGAGTAGATCGGCACACCCTCATGCAGAAGCTTCACGCAGGTCGCGTTCTCATCAGGGCAGCCATACCGGTCGAAATTGATGCGAGAGCCCAGACTGTAGGCGTCGATCGACTTGAGCAGCTCCGAATGACGCTCGATCGAGTACAGGTACATCCCACCATTGAAATGCAAATACTTCGGCTGAGATGGAATCCCAAGTCTCTGGGACCAATAATTCTGTGCTCGGACAGACCTGGAATTCGGCAGGTATGAGCACGCTCCGAACTTATCCTCCGGGACGATGTCGAATAGGTTCGGACAGTCTGAGCGGAACAGCAGATCATCATCGAGCTGGAGGACTCGCTCGACATGCGGGAGGTTTTCCTGGACGTAGCGGCAGATAGTCTGCTTATGCCAGTGAGGATGGCATTCCAAATCCTTCGCCGTCGGTTCCTCCAGGACATGCAATTCAACGCCCCACTTGTCCGCAATGTAGGCATAGTTGCTGCGGCACTTCGGATGCATGATCTGCGGTTTCATCGACAGCGTGACGATAGCGTTAGTCATCCGATTACCTCCGGTGAATGGTAAAAGTGAAAGAGGGGGCCATCCTGCGTCCTATACGGAACGTTCGGCCAATAGCTGGAGCCGTCCTCCGGAAGCGGATTCGACTCAAAGAAGCTCTGATGGGCCACGAAAATCCCGCGAAGTTGTCCCCTGCTGCGACGCTTCCGAAACCAGCGACCGCGAACAGCCGTCTCTTCGGGAGGCTGCTCCAAAATTTCTTCAGACTGCTCCCGAGTCATGTCACAGCGGGAGTTGTGTGGGAAATAAGCCGTCGTCAAATCCCTCCGGGCAGAGGCGATTCCCTTCCGAAGTGCTGCGGGGCATATGACGCTGTCCGCGTTCCCAACGACGAGGATATGACCGGGGAAACGCTTCGCCGCTCGATTGATCACCGCAGCCTTATTGAATGCCTTCGAATCATCCACCTCAATATGAACAGTGTCTTCGCCAAGCTGCGAGCGGTAGTAAGCCGTCACCCAATCGAATGCCTGATTTCTGGAAGGGTGTGGCTTCCAAGGGATGATCACCTTCACCGGAAGTTGCTCGGCTTCGGGCTGATCCGAGAGCAACTCCTTGAGGTATTTGACGCAGGCCCCTTTGAAATAGGCATGCGTATGATTCAGGATTTTGTGGGGCGTCCTGATTTCGTTGACGGCCTTCGTGACCCTGAGGAATTTTCGCCCGTAGTCCTCGGCCTTCGCCGCATGGTAGCGATTGAAGTAGATGTTCTCCCAGTTCCTGTAGTTCTCGAATAACTTCAGCTCGGCCTCGTTCTTCAGGAAGCTTTCGGACCAGATGGGTTGCGGCATATGGGCGGCGAAGTCGTATGTCGGGCAGTTGTTTTCGAGCAACCATTCGTAGGCCATCTGGCGGGTTCTTCCCCATTTGTTCTTCTTCTTGTCGACCCAGCCATAGTAACGCTGCTGCGAGACGTGCCGCACATATTTCGGGGTAGCTGCTTCTTTGATGCTGAAGTCTTTGATCCAGTAGACGTCATCCATCATCCATATGAATCGGGGCAGCTTTTCGGCCATCAGGAGGAGTTTGCTGTAGCAGTCCTTGAAGGCTTGGTCTTCGCGTTTGCTGATTCTTGGTTTATGGACGAATTCGGCGATGTCTTCGCTATACCATCCGGGCTTGTCTCCGACGATGATGCATCGGGCTTGGGGGTGCCATTTTTTGACGAGGTGGATGCTATACCAAAGCTCGTCGTCGATTGCTCCGGCTCCGTAGTAGGTCCAGACGAAGGGCCAGTTTTCGAGCGTATATTCCTTGTCTTCGGTTGCTTCTTTCTGGCGGGCCTTCTGGATGGCTTGGCGCACCCAGTGGCGGGCTACGTGGCGGGCTGAGGCGGTGCCGAAGAGGCTGGTGAGTTTGTGTTGGGATGCTTGCGTGACGAGGTGTTCAACGATTTCGTCGAAGTGTTTCTCGCATCCTTCGACGCCCCATCGGTTCATTTTTCGGGCGTAGGCGTGGCATCCGCAGCTTTTCTTCTTGAATAGCTTGGGGATGAGGGCTTTGAGTTCTGTTCCTGGTCCGTCTTTTGGGCTGTCGTCCTGGAGTTCTGGGGCAGCTATCTTGATGAGTTGCTCAGGGATCTCTTTGGCATGCTTCTTGGCGTGGCTGATGGCGAGTCCTGCGGTGATGGGATTTAGGTTGGATGGTTGCTCGGTTCTGAGGCAGTCTTTGCATGCTGGTTCGGGTGCCTTGTATTGGATGCCGATGAGGTCACTTACGATTTGGCAGTTGCCGTTTCTGTCTCGTTGGTTGCAGTTGATCATCGTCTATTCGCATTCAATTTCGATTTGAATCACTTGACCTTCGTAATGTGGCTTTCGGTAGCCTGCGGTTTTAGGTTCAAGGTTTGGAGGACATGCCTCATCGGGGCACGTGCATCCGTTCAGGAATTGCCATTGGTCACCATGCCATATGTAGTAGGCTGAGCCAGTAGTAACTTCGCCTGAAGGAGGTCGTGCTGACACCGTCTTTGCTTTTGCTTTCATTGTGTATACTTCGCTGTACTCCTCCCATATCATGCTGCCATTGCAGTCCGTTCCCATACTCATATTGTCCCCATCAATGCCTGTGGGCGATGGCATCGTCGGGTATGGGGCGTCAGGGTCAAAGTCGTATCCGAACTGCGGAGATGGACCATCCCATTGTTCAGCGATCCATGTCCAGAAGACGACGCATTCAGTGGATGGCTCGGGCTCACTCTCCTCGACACTCTCTGAAGACTCGGACGGATCAGATTCGGACGGATCAGACTCCGAAGAATCACTCTCTGAAGACTCGGATTCACTGCTTTCGGATGAGTCGCTCTGACTGGAGGCGGATTCACTGCTTTCAGATGAATCACTCTGGCTCGATTCCGAATCCGACGAGTCGCTATCAGACTCCGAAGATTCACTCTCGGAAGAATCGCTATGCGAGGACTCCGACTCAGATTCACTTTGAGAAGAATCTGAGTCACTGCTCGATGAGTCACTCTCACTAGATTCCGAATCAGACGAGTCACTTTCAGACTCCGAGGACTGGCTCTCCGATGAATCGCTCTCGGAAGACACGGACGAATCACTCTCCGAGGACTCCGACTCGGATTCGCTGCTTGATTCGCTGTGAGAGGAATCTGACTCACTACTCAATGATGCCGACTCACTGCTGGAGGATTCGCTCTGAGAAGATTCGCTGCTTGATGATGCCGATTCGCTGCTGGTCGATTCACTCTGAGAGGAATCTGACTCACTACTCGACGATGCCGACTCACTGCTGGAGGATTCACTCTCGGAACTGCTTGAATCCGAGGACTGGCTACTCGAAGAGCTTGATCCGCTCTCGGAGCTACTCGAATCACTGCTGCTGCTCGAAGATTCGCTCGAACTAGATTCAGACGATGATGAGGAAGACGAAGAAGAGGAGGACGAAGAACTCGACGACGACGACGACGACGAAAGCAGAATCGACTCACTGCTGCTCGAAGAACTCTCGGAAGAACTGCTGCTCGGAATCGAATCACTACTACTCGAATCGCTGCTGCTGCTCAGACTGGAGCTAGATAGAGACGATTCGCTCGATGAACTCAGGCTGCTACTACTCAGGCTCGAACTCGACAGAGACGATTCGCTGCTCGAACTGCTACTGCTCAAGCTAGAACTCGAAGACGAAGACGAGGAGGAACTCGACAGCGAAGATTCACTACTCGAACTGCTGCTGCTACTCAGGCTGGAGCTAGACAGCGAAGATTCACTGCTCGAAGACGAAGAACTCGACGAGCTGGAGCTGGAAGAACTAGAACTCGATGAGCTGGACGAATCACAACAGCAAGTCGGATTCCGGCGGTTCCCAAAATCAGAAGTCATTTCAGACTCCAGTAATACAAGGAGCCTGGATGTAATAGAACTCGCTGCCCACCTGCTTCACGAAAGCTCGACTACCCGACTTTAGATCCGTAAACATCGCCAACGGATCAAGGACCGTCACGAAAATGCCCGTAGGCTCACCACTCATACCAAGTAAAGCAGCAGACCCGCCACCAATCACCGAGACCTGCCAGAAATGCTGCGAAGTCCCCAGGCTAACCAGACAAAACTGAGGCCCCAGCCCACCCTCCGCCTGCAGAATCTTCGCATCGCCCGAAGTCGAAGAAATCAAGTTATTCGCACTGTCCCCAAGATAGGCATACGCATCGCCCACCTTCTTGATATCCACCACCGCAGGCGTGATCCCGCCAACAGCGGCAAGGCCGATCTCCCCATTCTTAATCGGCTCCTGAAGGACAGCGATTTTCTCCGCATCCTGCGGGAATGCCGGGAGCTTCCCCTGGAGAGTCGGACGCCTCCAATATTCAGTCGAATCATATGAATGGTTATAGACCACCGAAGACCAGCTCAGAATCTGGCCCCGAAGCAAATTCACGCCCGAACTGTTCTTGATATTCAGAACCGAACATCGTGAATCCAACGGCAGGGCATCCACCCCCTTGTACGAAGTCCCCTCCCCGTCGAAGAACGACTCCACCTTATTCCAGGTCGAAGCCTGGATATTCCCGTCAAGAGGTTGCCCACCGCGAACCGGCATTAGACAGTCGCTCCGATCTTGAGGGCATCAAAATCGCCGAACTGATAAACGCGGTCAACGCTCACCGTATCCACCACCGACTGAAGGCCAGCGACGCCCTCCGTCTGCTTATAACGGCACCACAAATAGTCATGCCCAAGCTTCTCGATCCCAGAAACCGCCCCAAGAGTCAGGCCCGAAATGTTCGGATTCGCTGCGAATTTGAAGTCAATATCCGTCGATTCCCCAGGAATGATCGTCACTCCAGTTCCCAGGAAAAGCAGCTCTCCACGCGCGAAGCCCAGGAACTCCGCATCATTCATCGTGTACGTCAGGGAGAGCAGCGTCAGGACATAAGAATCAGTAATGAAATCGCCTGGAATTCGGGCTCGGCAACTGATGGAAAGCTGAGGGACTCCGATTTCTATCCCCTCCACTCGATTCTGGTCATCAATATTGATGGCCCCCTTTGAATCGAAACCGCTACTTCCGAAGTCCTCGTAATCGAAGGCCTGCATGACCTTGGTGGTTCCGCCAGCCGTATCCACCGAAATCTCGTATTCGCCCTCCGGAAGGCGCTTCGTGCTGTACTGGACCTCCGCTTCCCAGGAATCCCCCTTCTCGTTATTCACCTCTAGGCTATATGAATCGAAAGCCATCCCTTCGAAGGTATCACCTATGACGTTCAATAGCTCCGTCTCAATCTCACCCGGATCTTTGGAGCCATATAGCCAGAATCTTAGAGTGACAGCACGATCACCGCCCCTTTCAGAATTACTGACGGTGAACGCCCTGGAACGTCCGATCTCTCGAATAGTGACGGGCATATACTTCTATCCAACGTAGGCACGAAATTCCTACGTTAGATTTGGCTAGCGAGTCCCAAACGAAGGCGTTCGGAGACGATCCAACTTCCGATTCGTTGAACGGGATTCCTCCACCATCCTCTCGAACAGAGAAAGGGAGCGATTCTGATAGCGAGACTCTTGCGAATGCCCCGTCCCAAGACGAATCGCTGAGAATGCATTGAACGCGCCCGCAGTCTCAACCGAAGACTTCGCCTGCTCAGGATCAAAAGACGGCTCCTTCTGCGAATCGACTCCCCTATATTCCTCAGGGACTTCCCAGGAGAGTTTGCGGAGCGAATCAGAGTCGCCATCCAGGAGGGCTATCTCGTCCTTCAGGCTGTAGATTGAATCCATAAGGCCTTTCATTCCGTCGTCGTTGGAGTCCTCCCTGCCTTCGGAGTCCTTCTCCAGCTGTCCCTCAATCTCTGAAATGAGGGAGTCGATGTCCGTATCGGGAGCCTCCAATTCCGGGCCGTCTTCCCAAAGGCTGTCGGTGGAAGTGTCCTCCACCTTCGGAGAGGCTTTCTCTTGCATCTCCGAGGCGTTCGGAGGCGGCTGGACCACAGGAGCCTCCTCCTTGGTTTCTGGAGCCTCCGTGATACCTTCCGGAGCCTGCCCGCCCCCTTCGGCAGCCTTGGCCTCCTCTGCTAGACGCTTGGCCTTCGCCGTCAGAGCATCGAGTTCCGCCTGAGCCTTCTTCCTCGCCCCACTGATGACTCCCCCCTCGCCCGATAGCTGGATCTGTGAGACCTGCTTTCCGAAGCTACTCGCCAGCTCCGCCGCAGAAAACGGATTCTTCATGATCTGCCAGACCGTCTTCAGACCACGCTTCGCCAGCTCCACAATCCCCAGGAACAAATCCTTCCAGAAAGTCAAAATCGAAGGCATCGCATTCTTGACGCCAAGAATGATCGAATCGAGGCCGTCATAAAACGCCACCTTCGCGCCAGCCCAAAGGATCTGAATAGCCAGACCCCAATTCCCCGCAGATAATGCCGCCTGAATCCCAGCAAACGTCTGCTTCGCCGTCTCCACCAGACGACCAAACATCGCCGCCAACTCCCCAGACTTATGCATCGCCAAAACAATCGGTGCGACAATCAGGCCGAGAGCCGCAGTGATAAGGCCAATGCCAATTGCAATCGGAGCCAAATACGGAAGCAAAACCGTCGTGAAAATCGTGCTCAAAGTTCCGAAGAGAGTGATAGCCGCAGAAACAGCCGCCCCCACTCCGACGATCGCAATTCCCAACGTCGAAAGCACGCCACCCAGGACGCCCGCTCCGCCAATCACCATCACTAGAGTGCGGACGAGCAACGGATTCTGATCCGCCCAACGCTTGACGCCCTGAGCCGCATCCCCCGCGAATTTCACGACAGGAGTTAGCACGGGAATCAGCTGCGAGCCAATATTGGTAGCGACATCAATCACCTGAGCCTTCAGACGCTTCATCTGATTCGTGAAGCTGCCCGAAGTCTTGATGGCATCACCCTGGGCGGCAGTCGTCCCCGCCAAAATCAATTGCCAACGAGCATACGCCTTCTGCTGCTCCGTCGCCGCCTTCGGATCGATTCCCTGCTCAAGTAGTTTCTGTTTAACAGCCGTCTCCGAAACGATGACGCCGTATTTCTTCATGACTTCGCCTGACCCCGTCAAAGCCGCCTGAAGATCGTTCAGGGCATCTGCATCGGCGACGTTATTAAACGAAGCGAGGTCCACAGCGAGAGCGGAGATTTCCTTCGAGAGTCCTTGAGCCTCCTTGTCGGCAAACCCCATAGGAACCAGGAGGTCTTGAGTCGATGAGAGGAATTTCTTCATCTCATTCTCAGAACGACCAACATCTCCCGCGAATTTCTTAGCCCAAGACTCGGTAGCCCCTGCCATTTCACCGAAGACCGTCTGGAATTTGCTGTTCGTCTCCTCCGCTTCGGCAGCGAGGCTAACCAATGGAGCGAGGGCAATTGCTGACGAGGCCGCGAGGGCTCCGCCAATTTTCGTGAGTCCGGCACCGAATCCGCGAAGTCTTCGGGAGAGTTTCCCGAGCTGCCCCTTCACGTTCTTATCGTTGAGCCAGACGCTGATTGCCGCGCGCCCAGCTTGAATATCTTTTCCAGACATGCTCAAGGTCTCAGAAGGTCAGAAATGATTCCGTCCTATGTTTGAGAGCCTATTCCTGGTCGCTCTTGCGGTCCGGCACGTTCCCAGAACTCGCCCCGCGATTCAAAGGGCTATCTGAAAACTGGAACGACTGGAAACGAATCGCCTGAAAGAATCGACCCACCGAAGCCCGTGAAAGATCCGACTTCTCCACCAATTTCCTCACGAGCGATTGAGAAGGGGCCTCGTCCGTCAGGAACAGCTCTTCCAGCGAATCAATAAGAAGAAGATGCTCCCGATTGAACCGGCAAAGGTCGCGGGCCTCCGAGAAAAATCGATCCATCGCGCCCGAATCCCGGTTTATATCTCGACGCTCCATAGCCGACTTGTAGCCATCATGCTGCATCCCATCACGATTGTCCTTCTTGATATAGGCGAGAATACAAGTCCTCGAAACCTGCGTCCAGAGATTGAAGACCTTCGAGGTACCACGCCAAAGGATACGCTCCGTCCCGCCATACCTCCCCTGAGAAGGCTCAATGATTGCTTCCCCAAGGAGCGAGGCCCCACAATGCGGGCAGCGGTACCGGCTCAGCCTCTGGACCTCCTCCAAAGTCTTAATTCCGTACTCGAATTCGCCGACGGTATAAAGCACGGACCTCGAAGGCTGTTTGGGCCTGAAACAGGTGCGGCAATGGGGCGTTGCCCTGAATTTGTAGAGCGTTCTCTCGATCTGAATCCAGGCTGTCTGGACCAGATCCCCAAAGGATGCATCATCATGTCCAGCATAGATCTTATGCAGCCCCTGCTTCCGAATGATCTGGCGGATAAGACTCTCGCTCCACTGCATAATCTCATCACGAAGTTCCACGCTCGTGCAGCCCGTCCAGTTATATTGGGTCAGTAGCCATTCGACGACCTCATTCGTGAAATAGTAGTTCCGCTTCATAGCCTGAAGGTCTACGTCGCTCGGGATGGCCAACCCCTCGGATTTTTCGCTATACATAAGAGCTTGCTCCCCTCCCAATCAGTCTCCAGGAAGCAATGCTCCCCACGAGCCTGGATAAGTGCGTTGCGAAGCTTGCGGGCCTTCCCCGCCAGCTTCCAGATTTCAAATTCATACGCCCGAAGACCTGCCGGTTCCTTGGTCTTCAGATAATGTTGGTAGGCTGCCTGCATCGAAATCGAACGCTCCGAAGCAATGACCTCGATGCATTCCCTTCGAAGATCCCCTGACAGTTTCCAGAGAAGACGCTCCAAATACTTCGTCTTCTGGATCGCATCGCCGCTCGTCACGTAATAGTCACGCGGTGAAATCCCCTCCCTATCCAGCCCGAAATCTTTTGTAGAGATCGGTTTGAAATAGTCCGAAAGAACCAGCTCAAAAACCGTCTCATCGCCCGCGACAGGCTCGCCAATTTTCGGGAACTCACTCATGGGCTACGGAAGAATCGCCTCCGAAAGCGACTCGTGTAGCGTCCCCTGGGCCAGCTCCTCATCCAGAGTTGGTCCCGCAAATGGAAACGCGCGATAATCAACGCTCTTGTCGACGCCATTCTGGGAAACGACGCCGGTCTTCCCGAATTCGAGAAGCTCCGGAAGGGGTGTAGTCCCTTTCACCTTCGAACTGCGGAGCTTGACCGCCCCAATGATGGTCGTCTTCTTCTTCGCATCCACATAAAACTGAATATTCTTCAGCGTCGCATACTTATGCTTCGAGTGGACGCTCGGAGCCTGCCCATTCTTGGCGGACTTCTTCCGCCTCCTGAGTTTGGACCGCATCCGTCTACGAGCGAAGGCCCCGAATCTCGTGAGTGCCCGAATTTCAGCCCTGTCCAGAGCCGTCAGGATCTTCTGCTGATGAAGTACGAATTTCGAGGTGAATTGCGCGTTCATGCGACAGCCTTTCGTTTGTTCCTTTCGCGAATCACTTTCTGCCAGACGCTAAGCATGTCGTTCGTGAGCGGCTCTCCTCCGCCCGAAGGTCTCGCAGCCTCACGCTGAGTCAACGGATGGAATTCTGCGGGGCTATATGGCTCAGACCTTCGTTTCGGATCTCGATTGACCTCAGCAATCATCGCCATGATGGCGGAGGCCGGTCTCCACATCTCGTCGATATGAATCTCATAGCGTTCGAACAGTTCGCGAAGGCTCATCGGATCAGGGTCCAGCTTGATGGCGTACCCTATTCGTCGGATTTGCTCCCAGAGTCGCGCCCCATCTTGTCCAGTTCCTTCTCCGCCTTCTCCAGCTCCTGAGAGATCACTCTGCTGATCGCGTCCGTCGTCGTCTTGCTCTCCAATAGCTGGAGCCGTTTCAGCTCCGCCTCGTTCGTCGCCTCCCAGACCCTCGCTATCGCTCGGCCTACCGCTTTCTTCCCGTGCCTCTGGGAAAAATCCGTGACGGCACCCACCAAGGCCGTGTAAGCGGAATCTGCGGACTTGCTATATCGCTTCGCGAATTCTTCAGCATCAATGGAGAGACTCTCGGCCTGATCCTTGACGATGTGCCAAAGAATCTCGTAGGCATCGAAAATGTCGCTAAGTTGTTGCGAGAACTTCTCGAAATCCATCATGTCAAAACCATTTTCCTTGAGTCTCTTCGCATCAAGGATGGAGATTTCGACGTTCCATTCGACGTTCTTATGGTCGCTGAAAGTGTGCATTGAAGGGGCGGCTCCTGTCTGGGGAATTGAACGGGGTAACTTTGCCCGAAATCATTCCTATCTACGACAGAGCCCCACTTCACCCGAAGACAAAATGGGGCTCCCCCAGACGCACCCTCAAGGTGAGAGGCTATTTCTTATCGCCGGTCTTCTCGCCGCCAGTGAAGCCCGAAGACTTCGGGCTAGGCTTCTTGGAAACCAACAGTTCCGCCACCGAATGATGGACGCTCAGAGTGTCCGAGAATTTTCCTCTGAAAACCTCCAGGGTCTTCGCCATCGAGACTTCCGCATCGACATCGGATTTCGGATCTGGCCCGAACGCCTCCGCCAGTTCGCAGAAGGTCTTGGCCTTGATCCGCACATACTTGGGATTTTTCGCCAAGGCTTGCTCGATCATCTCGGTTGGATTTTTCATCTGGGGCCTCAAGTTCTATAAGAAGGAAGGACTAGTGAAGGGGGACTGAATTAAGAGGTCGTGAATTCCACAACGTCGACGACGCTATCGCTCTCCTCGTGATCAACCTCTTCCCAAGTCACGCTGCGGGTCACCGAATCGTTGACGGGCTCAGCTCGTGAAAGTTCAGTGACGGCGAATTGCCCACGAACTCCGGTGCTGCCCGAGGTTTCAATGTCCTGATTCATGGCAGCCATATCCATTTTCCCGCCAGTGTCGTCTGGTGTATCTGCCATATAACTGGTGAGAATCGCGTCGAGCACACTATCGGCAGCGATTTTCTCGTGATAGGTGGCGGTGAGTTGGAAGATCTTGGAACCAATAACGGTCTTCTGGTCCGGGCTCTCCCTCGTCGTCACGCTGCCCGTATTCTTCGTCATATTGACGTTGACATCGGAAACGCGGACGATTTCCACCCAGGTAGGCGAGGCGTACGTTCCACTGTTGTAGTAAAGCTTGGCCAAACGACCAGGATGAAATGACATTTTCGTATAACCTCAGTCGTGGACTTCGGAAGGATTGATTCTTACTCCTTAGTTTTGACCAGAGGCTTCATTCACCATTGAACATGAAGCTGACCACCACAATCGAGCTAAATAGACGGTGCATCAGCTCATCCGAATTGAATAGTCTCTCGTGAGACAGGCCATTGAAATAACATCCCCCAATTCGGACGCTCCTCAATTCTCCTTCGTCCCGAAACAGATCCTTGATCGAATCCACCGTCTGCATCCGAGCATCCAGGAAATCCAGTTGGTTGAATTCCGCGTCGGGATTCCCTGGGGATTGTTCTCCGGATTCGGGCAACGTTTGAGCTACCTGGATTCCAAGTTCGAATCGATCGTCATCATGGCTGCGAGTCGTGACAGTCTCGGAGTCACTGACCATATAGACCGTGATTCGCTCCTCTTCGAGCTGGACGTTTTGGCTCGTCAAATACGGAAGGTAGCGTCTACGGACCTCTTTCCCGAGCTGGGCTTCGAGCTTGGTGGTGAGATCCTTTGCGAGTGTGATGATTCGGGCTGCCATTAGTCGTTTGTCAGTTGTACGTGAATGCGGTAGTGACTTTTAAACTGGTCGGTGTATCTCCAGCAGCCTTCTCCACTGATGTACGGGACAGCCGCGAAGGTTTCGGAGCCAATGACGATGCGGTCCCCAGGGAGTGGCTCGTGTTTGATGCCGCCAAATGAATACTGGCTTGGCCGGATGAGGATTTCCTGATGCTCAAGTTCAACGTAGGCTTGACCGTCTTGGCTCATTAGCTTCGGCTTGTTCGATCCTCGGACTACGGTGACGGTCGTGGAGTGGTGGCCCCGCCTCAGTGTGGCCGTCTCGCCGTCCAGGAATTCGGAGGTGCTGTTGAGCCATCCGAGGGCGTCGCTGTGAGATCCCATCTGGTTCCCCTATGAAATGAGCCCACCCGCCGAATTGGGCGAGCGGGCTCTATGAAAATCAGTCGAAGGCGACTGCTTATGCCGAAGTAGTTACGTTGTCCAAGAGCTGGACAAGCTCAGGATAAAGTATGACTTCATCCACATCGTGACGAACTCGGATGATGTCACTGCGGCTCTGAGGCTCGTAGTAACTTTCTACCCGTCCACCGGGCATCGAACCGTCCTCGGACCAGTGAATGATGCGCCCGAAGCACGTGTCCTTGATGCTGTTTGTCGTGGCAACACGAGTCACGGCGGCGTATTCGTTGCTCCAGATCTGCTCCAGATCCACTTCAAGACCTTCATCCGCAGCGTTGACATAGTTCCCAGCGACCAAGACATAATCCAGGTCGAAAACCGAGGCCAACATTTGCGGAGTGATATCCGAAGGCTTGCCCGGATTTCCAGCACCAGAAGCCGTGATTCGGTTCACGATCTGGTTGAGATTTCGCAGGTTCCTGAAGACCAAGCGGTTGATGACCAAGGCATTCGGCCAAATACCGGTGCGGCTTGCTACCTCTCGGACTGCCGTCTCCACGTCGTCGATTGGAGTCGCGTCAGTGGTGTGATTCGAATCCCACTCATTGCTGACGTTCGTGGTCTGGCTAGCAAAAGCCGTCGCGTTGAACAATGAATCGGCGACTCTTCGCTCTTGGCTGGAAAGGACCGTCTCATATGCCGCAGCCGTGGCGTCCTGTTCCGCGTCGAAGTAGCTCGCATACAGTGCGGCTTCCCTGCGGTCGACAGGTTCCTCAACTCCGTGCTCCTGGGTGGCGAAACTAGCGGTATCGAAGTTCCGCTCTTTTCGGTTATAGCCACTACCTGGAGCCCGAGCTGTTTTCTCGGAGCTACGGGCAATTAAGTCTTTGAGCTTTTTCTTTCCGAATTTTCCTGCAGACGCACCGGCCTCGAATACGGGCATCACGCGAGATGCAATGTAGCCGCGTCTCTGCATTTCGAGATCGAATTCGTCAAAGGTTGCGAGGTCTGGACGCAGTGTCTCGACTGCATTGTCTGGACTTGGCATTTCATCATCTCACTTCCCCTAGTATTAATGATGTTGAATTGAAAAAATGAGCGGGGTCAGTGGCCACATCACCCGCCCACCACTAGGGTTCGGTTTATGACTCGGCGGAAACGCCTGGAGCCTGAAGCAAAGCGCATTCAATGATCGAGCCATCGCTAGAAGCAGCCTGAAAGGCCTTGGCGAACTTGAACGAAGTGCTAGCGGCAGTATCCTGGACCTTGCCCGATACCTCCGTGTAGAGGTCCGCGCCAGCAGCAAAGGCTTCGCCAGCAATCATTTTGAAAGTGCCCGCACTGTTCCAAAGCTTCACTGGGATGGAGTCTCCAGCAGCGAAGGCTTCGCGCATCGCAATACCATCACCAATTTGGGCGATGCCTGCGGTGACGATTTTGCCATCAGCTTCCAGAATGACCCTGGCATATTGCGCTATAGCCGCATCAGCTTCGAAAGTTTTTGTGCCGTTATCGTTGTACATGTTTGAATCCGAAAAATTGGGTTATAAGATCTTTGAGCGGCGATTACCCGTTGACTTCCTCAAGCATCGCCTTATGCAAATTCGGATCTTGGCGAACGACCGTGGCCGTTGCCTTGCCCCGAGTCATTCCCTGAGCGACCTTCTCCGAAACCAGAGCGTTGAACTGCTCAGTAGCGGAACCAGACGCCGACGAAGTCCGAGGCGAATCCTCCAGTGGGTCAACGCCCAAGGTCGAATCGGTCGCAGCAGCTTCGGCAGCCTCAGCCTTCGCTTCAGCATCGCTCAACTTTTTCGCTAGCTCCGCGTTCGCTTCGGACAGGGCTGCATTCTCAGTGGCCAATTCTTGAAGCCATGCGTTCTTGCATTGGTCCAAAGTCTTTCCGGCTTCGGCGAATTCCAAAACCTTGTCGCTCGAAATACCAGGGCAGTTAGCCTTGATGTCAGCAACACTCGCAGTTGCGTTTTCAGATGCCATTCTTCGGCTCCTATTAGTAGAAAATGAATTCTGGCCCTGAACTTCGGCCAACGTCTCTTCAAAAGATTGAACGCCATCGATCAACCCCAAATCCTTCGCCGCAGCGGCGAAATGAGTCCTGCCGTCAGCAAGGCCCTTCACAGCATCAGCTGAAAGACCACGCCCCCTAGCTACCGCATCCAGAAAGAACGAATTCGTTCCCTCAATCTGTCGCTGCAACTCTTCAAGTTGCTGAGTTGAAATCTCCGTGCCAGGAATCCCCATGCCCTTGAACTCACCAGCACGGACAACGTGAACCTTCACGCCCTCCTTCGCAGCCAATCCCGAAGAATCCGTGACCACCATATAAGCACCGATGCTGCCCACCTTCGCCGGACTATTAGCCCGAATTTCGGGAGCCTGGGACGCCAACCAGTAAGCCGCCGATGCCCCGAGATCCTCAATATGGGCAACCAAACGCTTCCGCTTGGCAGCCGAGGCGATGTCATCCGCAAGCTGTTGCGTGCCCGAAGCAGTGCCACCAGGGCTTTCGATCTTCAGGACGATTGATTTGATGTCGTCATCGGTGACAAGAGTCTTCAAGGCGCGACGAGCCAAGACGGTCGAAGTGCCTCCTGTAACCGAAGAGGCATGCTTCATAAGAACGCCGTCGAGGTTCAATATGCCCGTGCTTCCACTGACTTCGATAAGTGATTGAGCATCGTCGAGGCCCATGCTTCGAGTCTTTGCGACGACTTCCGAAGCCATATGGGCGGCGATGTCCAGCGACTGAATGCGGCTGAGAAGCAACGAAAATGTCGCCTCCTCGCATAGCCAAATACCGGCGTACTGATCCAGGTGCGGAATCCCGGCTAGATCCTTCCTGGTAAACTCTGTCGTTTTGAAGTTGTCGCTCATACCTTAGAATTTGACCGGGAATTACCTCCCGCTCTGTGCAGCTATCGCCACAGGCTCCGGCTCCGAATCAAACGAGAGACGATCCTTCTGGCTCAGGGAAAGCATTTCGCGCCAAGTGATGTTGGCCTCAGGAAACTGCCTATTCAGATCAGCAGCCGCCTCCAAAGCCTTCATGAGCATCAGCTTGTTATCCTCGACGATTTCGGAAGCGACCGTCGTATAGTCGCGTCCCCTCGCAGCCTGAATTCGGCGGGGGCTATTCAGCAAAGCCTGCTGTTGCCAATCATCCGCCTTCGCATCCGTGAGAGGCTCGATATAGGCCCAGGATGGAGGATTCCACACATGCCTAAAAATCTCGATACCGCCCCTCTTCGCCGCTCGCTGTAGAGCTGAATCCGACGCCAACCATTGACGCATCTTCCACTTATAGACGGGGCTGTGGAATTTCTGCCGCAAATCGCATTGAAACTGGCGGAAGCGAATCCGGGCCTGATCGATGCTGCCCCTCCATGAGGAGAAATTGCTGTCCGAGGGATCAAGCAACATCACAGCTGCGGGAAGATCAAGGTTCGCGCCAATGAACCTCAAGATCATCATCACGTGCTCGAAATACTGCGGCGAAGGAATGTTTGGGCTGAACCCCTGAAGCTTTTGTCCAGGTCTGCCCGTGATATCCAGGCCAGCCGCCAATCCTTCGATCTCCCTTATGCTTCCGTCCTCGGAAACCTCCGTCGTCGGGCCAAGTGGGGTATCGAATGGCAAATCTTCGGTGCCCGCAGCCTGTTCACGGAAAATCGCGATAAGGCTTGCCACCTGTTGCTTGACCAATGCACTGAACTGGAGATCCCCGTGGATACCAGCTGGAATCACGACTGGGGCTAAGGCTGAGATTCCCCTTCGCTGCGAGAACCTGTCGGGCAGATAGCAATGAAAGACCGCCCGATTCCCCTGGGAGTCTCTTGCTGGATATCGTTGAACATCAGTTACCCTTTGAAGCGTCTCACGAAGTCCGAGGTCTTCTTTCGAGATCCAATATTCCGTGCGTTGAGCCTTCTTATTCATCATGACCCCATGTACGACATTCCGCGTCGTGTTCGTAGGCGTCCTCAGGCGGTGAGCTTCCACGCATTGAAGGGCTCCGGACTTCAACGGGAGGTGAATCATATCGCCATCGCGAAGGATGCTCAGGAGCGTCAATCTTTCTATGGTGTGGAAATCCAGCTCGCCTTCGGAGTGACACTGATCAGGGTCACTTCCCCAGTCCTGGAACTTGGCTTTAATGTCCTCATCGAGCCCGTTGTCCCCGGTCTGCGGGTCCAGCGAGAATCCGTCCTGGACGATATTCGCTACGAGCCTTTTCAGGGCGGACCCGATGATTAGGTCGTTTCGCTCAAGATCCCGAGAACGCTCGATGATCTTCAGGAATTCGCGCTCATTCCTGATGTGGTAGGAGTGCCCTGAACCAGCTGGATCTACTCCGGAAAGCCTTGGGACATAGCGATTCTCCTTGGCTGCGTCGTAGTCGGCCTTCGCATCATTGAAGGCGTTCAGAAGGCTGATCGTATTTCGGCGGCGCGTCATATGGAGACCTACAGGAGAGGAATTCTTCTCCTGTAGGTTTGGCCGAGGGATTACCGGCGACCGATGTTGCTAATGTCCGCAATACGAACACGACCTTGGCGTCCAGACTTCGCCGAAACGAAAGTCTCCGCCCTCTTCAGATCCGCCATAATAGCTGCGCTATTGAAGCGAGTGCTCACGCCATCGGTGTTGATGCTGGCGGGACGCCTCATCAACAGAATCCGACAGGCCTGGATGAATAGCCGCGCCTGTGGCAGGCTATTGTCAACGTCATATAGGCTATTGTCCGTATATGCCGCGACGATTTCGTCAATGGAACTACTGCTGGTCAACATCTTCGGACCTCAATTCGATTTGGCCTATGATCCAGCGGACGGCATGCATGACGGTCTGGACCTTCGTTCCGTCCGAGAGTGCAGCACCCTCGTCTCGAAGTTCGTCGCGAACCGTCAGGACTTTCAAAGCCTCCTCCGGCGTCACGCGAATACGATGCAGATCGAGTTGGAGCCAACCTCCGGCGGCGCTTTGCTGCTCGTAGTTCAGCTTTTCTTTGGCGGGCTTTTTGGCCGGTTTCTTTTTAGTCGTTGCCATTTCGCTGGCTCCTTAGCCCAGACGCTCTTCGAGGATTTCGAGCAGGAACTTCAGGATGAGGCTCCAGGGAATGGCTGCTTGCGTGACGATCTCGCCTTCGCCAAGTTCTTGCCTTTTGTCGATGGCTCTTTCGAGGGCCTGGATTGCCTGCTCGCTCGTGTCGGCGGTCTGTGCCGTCAGCTCGAAATCGGGAGCGTCTGGCGTCTCCGTTTTGGCTTCACCGATGAGCATTTTTTGCGCGTAGCCTTGGACGACCCATATGGCATGGGCGAATTCGTCCAGGTGCCCATCAACGGTGCCGCTTCTGAGGCGGTCGATGATGAGCTTGATTTCGGTCAGGGGGAGACTGTCTGGGTATTGCATTCGAATTCCTCGGATGAAAAGGGGCTCACGGTATATTTGGCCCGTATTTACCGAGCTGTTACCCAGAAACTTCGATGCCCCTTGGGGGCAGATCTTGTGGTTTGTTGCTGTTGCTTCTGCTGCGGAGGATTCTTCTGAACAGGAACCTTCTTGATGGGCATCGCGAATCCTGGGAGTTGAACTCCCTTCACGCTTGCGGCGACAACGCAGCCAACGAAACTATCCCAAAAATGGTTATCCCGATTCGGTTTTTTCTTCCAGACGATTCCCGTCTGTCCCTTTTCAGACCTTTCAATCGCCTCTTCAGCCGCCAAATGCTCGGCGTACGCTCCATGGTCTGTCCGATGGTTTCCAAAAAGACTCCACTCCCCCGGAGTCTCTCTGTCCTGGGTGAGTCTCGCCGCCGCCACGCTCTTCCAATAGTTCGCATCGAAGGTGATCGTATGCACACCATTGATCGATTCAGGTGGGACATACCATCGCGGACGCCTGGGATTCGGACCGCAACGGAGCATTCGCTTCCTGCTCGTGTCGTAATCAGTCATCGCCATTCGGCCTAGCTCAATGAAGCGACCTCTGGCTCCCATCAAAATCTGCTTGAACTCGGACGCGCGAATCCCTGCAGCCACCTGATCCGGCAAATAGCCGACGTCATAGAGTCCGAGGCCGACCGGCACGCTCTCGCCATTCGGCGTCACCCAATCTCGCCCGCAAATAATCTCGGAAACCGCCTTCACGCCCTCCTTCACCGCCTCTTCCACAGTGGGGACGCCGAGAACGTCCCTCATTTGGTTTCTCACCGTATACAGCGTGAAATTGTTATGCGGCTGTTCTGGGAATGTGCCGTAGTCCACAATCTGTGCGGTGAAATTCGCCTTGATGGCGGCGACGCTATAGAACAGAACCGCATTGTGAACGTCGCAGTGAAAGACAACCTCCGTCGTGCCGTCAGGGATGACGAAACGATCGAAATCATTCGTCCTGTTCTTAATCTCGGCAGGCCGTATCTCCCGAATCCCAGCGGCGACAAGTTTCTTCGGGCTGTTCTGGCATTCTGAAAGGAAAGCCGCCTCTCCATCGTCGACGAGAACATTGATGGCATGTTGAAGCGGCGATATCTCGCCCTCAGGCAGTGGAATATTCCGCCAGCCGACCTCGGAGCCCGTATCCATCGCCTTCCGATTCTTTTGGTAGAATTCGGTGGCGGCTTCCCAGGCCTTCTCCTGCCCGAGGATATCATCAGAATCGTAGTTGGTGCGAATCCTCGCATAGTCTTTGAGCCAAAGGTCATCCAGGCGGTCCGGCATTTTAGGGACCATTTTGATCCGAATGGACTGCCACTCTGGATGCTTGTCGCTACATAATTGGTCCACCAGATCGCCCTCAGCGATGACAGTGCAGTTCATCACCATTGAGAGGTTCGTTCCGTGGCCTCCAAGCCTTGCCACACTCTTGGCGATGGTCTGCTTGAGTTTCTCGACTTGGGTGGGACTGACAGCGAGCGAGTCGGTCTGGATGTCGTCCAAGATGACGAAGTCAGGCCTTATCTGAGCCCCAGATGTCCGCTTATGGCGAAGGCCTCGGATTGAGTTGATAACCCGTGCCTGGATGACGCTCTCGCTGCTGAGCGATCCCGGTATTCGCGGAAAGACGAGTTGGTCCGCATTGAGCTTCGGATGGGTCTTTTGGCCCATGAAGGTCTGGCCGTTGCATCGCTGCGGTTTCCCCTCAAGTCTTCGGATGGGGACGCATGCCTCGGGGAAGTCTTCGAAAAGGAGGTCATTCTCCTGCACCTCCGTCATCATGCCGTGAATAGCTTGGTCCGCAGCGTCTTTGGTGGCAGCGAGGATGACGCCATAACTTCGGTGCCCATATAGGATCGCCCACAATAGGGCGAGTTCTGAGATGGTGGACTTCGAGAATCCTCGGGGCATCGCATTGACGAAGCGTCCGTGATGCAGGATGGCGCGTTCTAGGCGAGTAATCGCTTCGATCTGGCCTTGCCCGAAGGGTCCAAGGCCGGTGCTTCCTGGGAAGTAGGCTTGCAGGAAGAGGAGGAGGTCGTATTTGCACATCCTTCGGCGGGTTTTGTGCTTGACCTCGGGGAGCGGTCCTATTTCGCCTGCGGCTGCGTATGCGGCTCTGGATCTTTCAGCGAGCCTTGCTCTCTCTCGTTCTGCGAATTGTTGTTGTGCGAGCGTCATTGGGGGACTCGTAGGTTTGGGGCCTACTTATCTTTTCCCTGGTGCCGCTCGGACCTCTCGTGTCTGTAGCGAGCTTTTCCTTTGTGTCTTCTTGGCTTTCGGGCCTTGGCGGGGCTGGAGCGTCGCATCCCTGCTAGAGAGAGCGAGGGGACGCAAGGGAGGGGCCTTCGTGGCGACTCGGTGCGAATGTTGGGCGAGTGGATAGTAAGGGAATTATATAATTCTACTATTCCTCCGCAGTCCGGACTTCGGGCAATACCCCTCCGGAGGACCCATGATTCATTTCCAAATAATGGGGCCAGACTTCGGGCAGCTATTCAACTACTCAGCCAGCTATTTTCCTGCCGCAGATTCTGCCCGGATAAGCGAAGAGGCCCCCATATGCCACAGATGAGGGCCTCTTCTAGGCAACCGTGATCGCAGAGAGAGAACGGAGCAGGAGTATGGGCTCCTTCACGGTTGCTTACCGCCTGGGACGATGGCTCATCCCAGGCCGTTCGCTTCTAAAATTTGCTTGAATACAACCCTGAATTGCTCAGGCTCTTGTGCCGCCCAAATGATGACGGGAATCGTTACCACGTGAAGCAGGGCGAAGGCGGCATAATTAAGTACGTCCCATATCCCAATTCTTTGTTTCTTGCGTCTCTTTGTGACGATACGCACGTCTGCTGCTGTTGCCATCTTGGTTTCTCCAGTTTCGGAAGTGTCTTCAAAAAGGGCGTTCCATCGAAACGGAGACGGTGTCTATTTCGCAAGGTTTCGGTTCGGAAATAGTATGTGCCTGAGGAACTTCTTCCGGAGGCTCGCCCCTATCTTCGGCTCTGCGGGCACTCGAAGGAGTGTTTCGAGGAATTGATGTAGGCCTTCAATACTCTCGGGCTCGTGGAGATTGATTCTCAGGACGTTGCTACTGTTACTTACGTGGAGGTTTAGGTTGTCGTCGAGGGATAGCCAGAGCTGGTGAGTGACGGGATGCTTTCTCTTGCCGTCGATTTTTACGGTGTGGTAGTTGTCATGTTTCTGCAGCTCGGTTGTGACTTTCCAGATGAAGGCGTGGTATGTGGAGACCGATTCGGCTCCGAGTTCCACGCTGCTGTGTGTGAGGCCGTGTCTTTTCTGGAGGTCTTCGAGGAGGCCGTTGAAGATTTCGTATAGCATTTGTCTTTAGTTGGTGTGGAGGATTTGGTCGATTCGGTTCATGGACTGGGGGTCTTGGAGGTCGAGCCATTCGGATTCTTGGGCGGTGAATTCGTGTGTGGCGTGTCTTCGGATGTGGATGTGGAGGTCGTCGATCGCGACTGTGTAAATGGGTTGCGATCCTCCGCCTTTGCGGTGGATGATTTGGTGGATGTTGGTGCAGAAGTGTTCGTAGATTCGATATCCGGGCAGCTGGTCTGCGAGGTGCTGCAAGATGGCTTTTGCCAGTGGCATGGCGTGTTTCCCTCTGTGGCTTGGGTGTGGCTGGGGTAGCTTTGCCCGAGGCTTTTAATACTGAGGAGGCTTTCTCTTGCCCTCCCCTGGCCTTCGAAGGCTCTGGGGCCTGAGGCGTCGGGGGAGTGGTCTTTGTGGCGAGGGAAGCGAAGAGAGAGGACGGGAGACTAGGCTGGCGGGCGAGCGTCACTGTCCAATTAGCTGTCTCCCGTGCCTCTCAGCTCTTGAAAACTTTGTCCGAAATTTTGTCCGGTTTTTTAGTCTGCCGCAAAGGCCTCCGTGGAAAGTACTTACGTGGCTCCCGAGGGTTCGTTTATGCAGCATGGTGCTGCTTTGCTTGCTTTTTTGCGGCGAATGTTGCTTGACTTGACGATCGAATTGTGAAACTCTGCGTGAAACGTTGACTCGTTACATCCCACAGAGACAGACACATGAAAGATTCCGAAGCAATTGCGACTCTCCTGGGAGTTTTGGAAAGCTTGGAAGACCCGAAGGCCGTAACCCGCGTGCTCGGTTGGGCCAATCAATGGGCACGCGACAATCACGACGCGATGGATATTCCGGGGCCAGTTGCTGTTCAACCGCAGTCAAGTGGTGGAATCCAGCAGCCGCTGACTTATGGCGATGAAGATGAACTCCAGGATCGTGAGATTGCTGGTATCGCACTGATCACCGATTCTGGCGACTTCAAGCTAACTGTGCGGAATCCGAAGGCGAGAAATACGAATGACGCAGCAATCCGTCTCGCACTTGTCACTATCTGGGCATATATGCAACTGACTGGTGAGAAATCGGTCTCGTCTCGGAAAGTCGTAAAGCCCGTTCTCGAAGACTGGCGTGCTTACACCGGCAATACCCGCCAGGCTATCTCGCGTCACAATGGAATTATCCGGAATGGTGACGCTCTGAGTCTCGATCAACACGCTCGGATGGAAGCAGAACAATATGTGGAAGAGATCCGGGATGATGATATTGCGGTTAATTGGACACCGACCGCACGGAAGCGTTCGAAATCGAATGGTGAGTCGCCCAGTGAGGTGACTGTCAAATGAATCCGGTGAAGGAAGGGACTATGACTGAATCGACAATCGTTATTCTCGGCTCGATGGCTATTTTCGGGCTCGTGATGACGGTGACTATTGCCCTCGTCTACAACAGGAATCTGGGAGTTCGAGCCTCTTCCGAGAGCATCGAGGTTTCCACCGGCGATACGAGGGCTGTTGAGCGAGGAATAGATGCAACGCGGATCGCTAATGAGAACTCGAATGGGCCAGAGCAGCGGTAGAGCCTAGGCTCCTAGCGTTCTTCGATGTTGCCCATCGACTCCCAGAGCTTGAGAGACCCGCGAATCAGGTGAGTGATATCCCCGTCTGCGAAGACGGCTTCAATGTCCCATCCATATGTGCCGGGATCTTTATCGAGTTCGTCCTTGTCGATTTCGATGTAGAGATCGTATTGCTCGGGCTCTCCCTCAACCGATTCGGCGTATGCAGTGCCTTGGATGTGCTTGCGGGGGTCGGTTTTGTCAGCGTATGCACCTTTTCGGATTTGGTATGATGCCCCGAATCGGAGGCTTGGCGGATTGCTCTCCCTGAGAAGTGGTTTGGCGGTCTGCACTCGAATCGGGCCTATCGGGAAGACTTCGTCGTCATTGGCGTAATCCGTGAGCTGTGTCAGATTCAGCTGAGCAGCGTTGGTTGGATTCTCGAAGTCTATTCTGACGATTCCGTTCGCTCTTGCGGTGACGGTGATGCTTGCCTGAGCTTCTGGCGTGTCCTTATCCCCATCGAGGCCCAGGCGGTACCGGATTTGTTGGCGTTCAGTCTCGGTCCAGTCCGTAGTCAGCGTTGCGTCTATGGTGGTAGCCTCATCCGCGAGCGTGACGACTCCGGTAGCGATGGCTCCACCGTCTCCGGCCAATAGCTCGAATCTCCCGACGAGGGCCTCGGTGATGGTGATTTCGTAGACGCGCGTCGTGATGGCGGCGATCGTATAGGCTTCAGCTGGTGTCCCGGTTCCGCCGATGCTTGTCAGTACCGCGTCCTCTTCATCACCTCCGGGCCATCCCATGAAGCGGAGTTTTGTAGTTGCCATGATGCTTTGCTTCAGAGTGTGAAGGGCTGGATTGCTATCACGGTATGTTTGCTAGGCTGGCGGGCTCGTGAAGCTTTCGAGCACTTTTACCTTGCCTCGAATAATCGTCTTGTAGGTGCCTTCTGAAGCGTCGAAGGTCTGGAGATCGAACTTCCCCACGCTGGTGAACGGCAGGGCTCCGGTCTGAGCAGAGGTGAGCTGAACAGAAACGAGCTGCGTTCCGGTCGCTTGGTTTATGGTCGCGTCAACTTCGAGGGTGGTGTCACCGTACTGGAGGCCGAATTTCAGTGTCTTGCCGGTCAGCTCCCATTGATTGTCTACGGTTGAAGTCCAGCTGATATCGGTGCCGGTATAGTCATCGCCTTGAATGATGGAGATGGTGCCTCCATCCGCTGAGACGGCACTGAGTCGCTCGGTGGATGTCGAGAGCGAGGCGCTGATTTGCGTCGAGATTCCGTCGATGGCGTCTTGGATACTTTCGAGCGGGAGGGTGGTGTCGATGGTGATCGCCTCATCCACGAGTGTGACGACTCCGGTAGCGATGGAGCCGCCCGCCCCCGCTATGAACTCGAATTTTCCGACGAGGTCTTCGGTGATGGTTATCTCATAGACTCGGGTCCCGATTGCGTCGATGGTGTAGTTGGCAGCCGGGGTCCCGGTTCCACCGACGCTTGCGAGGGTGGCGGTCAGTCCGTCGCCTCCGGGCCAACCCGAGAATCTTAGTTTTGTAGTTGCCATTATGTTAAGATTCCGATTGCTTTAAGTGCGGCGACAATTTGACCAATCGTGTAGCCATCAAACGTCGCCGTATCATCCGAAATGCCCGAAGTATTCGCCGCAAAAGTCGCAGCCGTAATACCAGTGGTAGCTCGGGCAACAGGCGTTACACCATAAAGAGCATGTTTAATCTCTTCAGCCACATTATCATATTCTTGGCAGAAACCCGCCACCCAGTCTTCAGTACCCCATAACCAATCACCGGTTTTCATGCTTTGTATGGTGTATGATGGATCGTTATAGCTGAACCATTTGTTCTCTGAGAACTTGCTAAGTTTGTTCCAGGAAGGACTACTGAATCCAACATTTCTTGCTGATGTGCTCCCGGTACAATTGATATTTGGCATTTCCGCCATTAGTCGAATACCTCCGCCGACACTCTGGTATTCTTGTCCCCAAAAAACGCAAGATCCGGCTCCGTTGTGATAAAGACGAATCCCTTCGGCCCCAGTCGCAAATACCATGAACCCTGTATTGTCCCAGTTTGTTCCAACGTAGGAACCTCCGTCAAACCCGTCCCCTAGCGCGATCGCATCATATGACGCATCTAGTTGCATTTTTGCATGTTGAACGGTGTCGTCCGTGTCCAACCCAAGGCTATCGCGGTCCACCAATCGACGAACAGTCCCATCGTCGTTTATCCACCAGTTCACCTCTCCAGAAGTCGAATTGGCCCAAAGAGTAATTGTGTCTTCCGGGATGTCGGTGTCGGTTGGATCATCAGTGTCTGTGCGTGGTTCCTGGGAGTAAATCCAGGTTGTTCTGTCCTGTCCTTGTACGGTGAAAGCTTCCGACCCTGAATCGTCGCTAACAAATAATGTTGGGTCTGTGATTCCGGCTTTACCTAAAAGCATTAAAGCTGGTTGGTCTACTTCAGTCGTGAGTATAGTCAGAAGCCCCAGAGAACCGTTTAACGCTCCTAAATATCCATATAGCACATCATCTGCTCTCTTTAGCTCCATGCCACCAAGAGTACTTCCGGAGGTAAGAGTGTTTACCTCCAATCCAGATAAATCTAAAGAATTTGTTGCTGAAACATTCGAGCCATCGCCAACCAACACACCATCCAAATCGGTCTCGGTGGATGAAGTGATGGTGGTGTCGACCAGCCGCCGCACCGTGCCGCCGTCATTGATCCACCAGCCAACCTCACCAGAAGTCGAATTGGCCCAAAGAGTAACTGCATCTTCTGGAATTTCAGAATCGGTTGGGTCATCAGTATCTGTGCGTGGTTCATGAGAGTAAAGTCTAACAGTCTTACGCAGATCGCCCGCAGTCAGAACTTCAACTGAATCCGGAGATCGCACAGAAAGAGCAGGAACCGTTCCGTTTACTGCGGGTAAAATTGTGACACTGGGCCTGCTTGTTCTAGGTTGTGTAAAAACATTTGCCCCGTAAGGATCTAGATCGATGGCGAAGTATGCAGATATGTTGTTATCTGCATACTTCATCTGCAACCCATTCGAAGAATTCCCCTTTATCGATGCGAGGGTGGGGTCAAGTGTACTACTGACGTTTGAACCATCACCAACCAACAAACCTGTTAAGTCTGTCTCGGTCGATGCAGATACTTCATTAGGTCCGGCTGGGCCTTGAGCACCGTCTGCTCCAGCAGGTCCTTGGACTCCAGCGGCACCCTTCACCGACATGTCGGTGACGTAAGTCCACGACGTTCCATCATAAAGATAGAGCTTGCCGTAGTCCTCGTCGTCTTCGGAAAGTGTTCCTGCGACCAGACCGAATCGCCCAGCTGTCACAGAGCCCGCCTGAAGTTCAGCGACAGAGTTGAAGATTTGTTCGATTTCGAAGCCATATCCAGGCTCTCCTTGCGGACCTTGTTCTCCCTGTGGACCAGGAGTCAATTCGATATCCTGGATTAGAGAATCAATCGTTGCCGTGTCGTATGTCGTGAACCATTCGAGAGCATGACCACCATTCGCAACTGAAGCCACCCGAAGAGAATCGCCCTGCGAGCCATTCGAATCCGGCATTCGGATGTAGGCTCCACCAAGTCCAGGCTGAGCACCAGAAGGGGGCGAAACATTATTCAGACTGCTCATCAGGACGCACCAAAAAGGGACAAGTGAAGACTCTTCCCTATATTTGGTTCAGAGCGTTTCCCGAAGCTCGATCACCTTCGCGACGATCTCCAACACCCGCTCCCCGAATAGAAAGACAGCCGCCAGCAGGCCAGTAATCGAAGCCACAATTGGATGCTCCTTCGCCCAATCCCAGGTCTTGGCGAACGTAAGGCCCGAAGGCTGGTGTTGGAGGATTTCCAAAAGGAGCTTCCGGAATTCTTCCATTTGGCCTAATGTGAAATCCGCATTCCTATTCACTGGGAAGACGGTGACCAGAAAGCACTCAAAATCACCCTGAATTGGGTATCGCAGGACATCAATAATGACCGACAGGGAAGGGCCTCCCCTCGTGCGATACCGTTTATGGAGCTGGTAACTGGTCCTTTCCCCATTTATGGTCTCTAAGACGAGCTGTTCGTCCGATTTCAAGACCTCCTCATCTTCGGTCAGGTCTTTCCAGGACAGCTTTCCGATCAATTCTGGACTTGAGTAGCCTAGCAATTTCTCGAAGCTATTGTTTGCCCAAAGAATTTCCCCGTCAGGCTTCGTCGCGAGCATTGCTGCCGCTGTATTTCGAATCCATTCTTTGGCGAGGCCGTGAGTTTGTTTATCTAACCAGGACATATGATCTCGTTCGCTTCAAGTTGCTTACAAGATCTTTGCTGGGATAATTATTTGGTCGGGTCTTTCATATGCAGCTCTCGTAATATGTCAATCGAGTCTTGCATCGCGTCGATGACTTCCTTGCTACCCCGCTTTCGGGCCGGAACTTTCGCGATACCTTCATGGACGTAAATGAAGTCCATCGTCTTCGTCTCAGGATTCGGAGCCACATCCAGACGATAGCTGTGGAGCTGCTTTCTCGCCTTGAAAGTGAAATTCCATTGGGTGTGAGGAGGATCTTCCGTCTCGTATGTCTTCGACCCATCCAACGGACCGCCATAGACTTTGATAAATCTCTTTTCTTCTGATTCTTGTGGCATTTGTTTTCTCTCTGAGTCAGGGAATGGCGTCTTCTGGACTTTTTAATACGTCAAAAGTATCTTTTCCTTAATCGTTCATCTCTCAATTTTCGATTCTCATCTCTCCTCTGGAGATCGCCGCCAATCCGTTGAATCAGAGAGTCCCTGACGGGACTTGAAACAGGCCGGTGAATGCTGTTCCGTCTCCAATTAGTCTGGGGGCGTGTGATGGACTCCTGAAGTTCCGATGCCAAGCCCGCTTCTGCGGGCGGGCTTTGCTCGCTCTCGCCGAGCATTTTTTGGTCCGCCAGACCTTCGAGATAGGATTCTTCTTCAGGGCTCAGAATAGAGCCTCTCTGACTCTCAAGGAGTAACTTCTCCTCTTCATTTAGAATTGGACCGCCTCCTCCTGAACAGGATGAATCATCATCAAGACATTCGAACGTTAGTTCGAATTCGGGTTCGCTCTGCGAACCCTGGAGACTTTCTGTTTCCATCTTCAGAATCCTATGGCGAATCTGCTCAGGTTCGTAGTGGCGGTTGGGTGGGGAGGTGGTATTCAGTTCGCGGGAACCGCGAACGGGCCTGCCTTGCGGCAGACTCAGAGGAGGCTCGCCTTTTCTGGGTTGGCGGTTAGCAGGCGAAAAGACTTGAGGTAATGGCGCGTCGTCGTTATCTAAAGGTTTTTCTTCTCGGGTGACACCGGTGACACTACTTCCTGGTGACACCGGTGACACTACCTTTTCGGGGGATGAGGTAGCTTCCGACCTTTTCTTCCAAAGTTTCTTCAGGTCCTCGCTCTTGCTTCCCAATGCCTCATCGACAGACTTCGGAAGGCGGTAGCTGGCACCGCTCCAAAATGGATGCTCGGAATTCAGGATGTAGAGATTTGGAGCCTGATCTCGAAGGGTCTTGTTGAATTTCGGAACGAATCCGTGCTGGGACTCGCAGTATTCAACCGCGTCCGTTCGCTTCTTGAATTTTTTGACAGTGAAGATGCCTAGTTCACTGATAACCGCTATATGACGCTTGGCGGTCCGGCTGCTGATTCCGACAAGTCTTGCCAGTCCTGCTGCGGACAGCCAGCAGACCTCGCAATCGCTTGCGGGATCGAGGTAGTCGATCATTATTGCCAGGGATTCGCGAATTTCACGCGGTAGGCATTTGGAGTATCTCGCCCTCTTCGCTCCTTGTGAGCGTCGGGCATATGCCTGTTTAGAAGTTTTCATCTGCCAATCCAATTCGAATCGATTTGGTATGGCGGACGACTGGGGGCAGGGGTATCGGTTATCACCCGCCCCCAGTCGCTCGGTCTCTCGACCTTTTCTTTCAATACATGTGATTCGTCTAACCGAATATTTCCGATTTCTCGGCCCGCCAGAGCCTCCGAAATCAGTTCAACGTAACTTTGCCCGAGAGCAGTACCCCTATGTACGCACGGAAAAATTCCCGAAGTAAATAAACGCACAACAGGGACAGCTCTTTCGGAGTTGGCAACAGCGAGGGGGCAAGCTCATCACAGGGTTTGCCCCCTCGTCGTATACACCCAGAAAAACGCCGAAGGCTGGGCATTTCCCTGGTCCGCAGACGCTCGAAAAAAGTTTCCGGAAAATTCGCCGAAGCCCTTGACCTGCCGTGGGGAGAGGTCAATCATGCCAGCGTTCACTTCAGGTGACGCCGACAGGTCCGTTAATCTCCCGCGAGAACTGGGACAGAAAGCGTCGGCATCTTTCACCTCCGTGAGCAGTCACGAGACATCGATTTAGCGACTAGCGGTTGGGTTGCTTCCTCGATTCCGAGTCAAAAACGGCTCGTCTCGTGCGACTGCCCGCGTAGAGGTTTCTAGTCCAGCACGACTTCCGAGTTGGCACCGCATTGCGGGCAACCCTTTCTCATATAGGAAAGTTTGTTGCCATGTCCGAAAGTAATCAGAGCCGCCTGAACGATTACTGGAGAAAAGCTGAGCGTGCTCCGAAGAATTATCGAGGAGGCCGGTTTACGATCAACGAGCAAGTCAACCTGCTCGCTCCGCATCTGTTGCTGGCCTATTTTGAAGGTCGCGAGGTTTCACCATCCCAGTTGCTTCTCGATGAACTCGAATACGCGAGGCGAGGAATTACGGGTGCGAACGGAATCGGCGATGTCATCGGTGCTCGTGGCTTCGGTCTTTATCGTAGCAGTAGGGGAGTCGAGCCTTCTTTTGAAAACGCGCGACTCATTCTTGGCAAAGCTGGAGATCTCACGGTAGTCGCGAAACAATTGGGCTTCGAAACCAAAGATGATCTTCAATTGGCGATCGTCGCTCGTGCCTGCGATGAATTTCCCAAAGGAACGTGGGAAGACGAGCCCGAAGTGCTGGAGGCCCTAGGCTTCGCAAGCAGAGAAGAGCTGCTTGAGACAGTAGAGAAATTACCTGCTCCATCCTTGGCGAACTAAATCGTTGGGGAACTCGTGACGCGGGATGCATTGCGTCCCGCGCCATTTTAATTTCGAAAGGAGCAGGTATGACAAAAGAAGATGAGAAAATCTATCCGAACAATATCGCCGACTTATTTTGCGATGTGTTTGATGTGAAATATCGCAAGCAACAGCTGTATGTATACAAGGATGGAGCCTACTCGCCTGTCACCGACGAGTGGCTTTTCAATCAGATGTCTTACATTACTAGAGAGCTGGGGCGCGAGAGCCTAAGGATGGTGAAAGATGCTGCGGAGTTGGTGAAATATCGTCACTACCTCGAAGGTGGACATCAGCCATTTTGGCTCTGTAACCCGAATGAAATGGCATCAGCTCTGTTAATGTCGAATGGCATTCTCGATTTTTCACCGATGCTTGCTGAAGACCCTATTGCGCCTCAGCTATTGGCGTTCAATCCTGGACTGTTTGCGACGGCTAGATGCGACTATCCGTTTCAGCTGGGAATTCGCTGTAGTGAATTCGACTCCTTCTTGGACTGGTTTACCTGTGGGGACGGGCAGCTAAAGCAATTGGTCTTGGAGATGATGGCTTACTGTCTGCTGCCGAATCTTTGTTTCCAGAAGCTCTTCTTCCTGGTTGGCGATGGGGGCAATGGCAAATCCGTGCTGCTGAAAGTCATTCAACGGCTCGTCGGTAAAGAAAACTGTTCTGCATTGAACGTTGAAAGATTCGGTGGGCGGTTCGATCTGGCCTCACTTGATGACAAGCTGGTTAACATCACCGCAGATATGAATAGCGAGCTTACAAAAGTCTGCGAAGGTACTCTGAAGATGCTTTGCGATACGTCCCCCATTACGATGGAACGCAAAGGGAAGGATTCATTCTCCTCAGTTAACCGAGCGAGAATCATCTGCGCGACCAATTCGATGCCCAGATTGCAGGATCGCACGGATGGAATCTGGCGTCGTCTGGTGATCATCCCGGCCTTAGCGAAAGTCGATCCCTCGCAGAAGATTGCGGACATCGAGCAGCAATTCAACTACTCCGGGATACTAAATAGCGTTCTCGAAGCCGCAGCTCAACTTATTGCTCGTGGCGATTTCAAACTGCCAGAAATTAGCCTGGGAATGATTGAACAAGAACGACGGGAAGCAAATCCAGCAGCGGATTTCCTGTCGAGCTACACGCAATATGACTCCAAAGAGTTTGTGGTTACCGATGAGCTGCATCGCCGTTACCAGCATTGGTGCGAGATGTGTGGCTATAAGCCGCTAGCGGTTGCCAAATTTGGGACTGAAATTCGCCGTCACTACAACACCTTAATCAAGAGCGGGAGAATCACTCCTGGTAAGTCCAAGGTTGCCTCGTCGGGTAGTCCACTGCTCGAAGGGCAAGCACGTCCTCGCCGTAATGGTTATTACGGCATTGCATATCATGCGGAGACCGTCGAGGCTGCGGAAAACCGCTCTGAAATCGAGCGGCAAAGCATCGAGAAGTTCCGTAGCCAGCAGATCTCGGAGGCGGAAGAGCGGATCAGTGAAGCCGCCTTGGAAAAGGAGCAGCTCAAGCTCGCTCAAAATCGACTCGACAGGCGGCGGGAGCGGGAACGCAAAGCTGACGATGAGAGGAAGATCCTCAAACGTCAGGCGTGGCTCGATAAATCCGGAAAGAAGATCGACGAGAAGCGGGCTGAGGCTGAAGAGGATATCGAGGTGATGCTGCGGGAGATCGACGTCGAAGAGGATATTGATGTGGTGGCTTCGATCACAGATCGCATTCTTCCAAAGTCGGGGGGATGCGAATGAACGGACGTAATAAAAATGACCGCCTGGGTCTGATCGACATTAAGGAAGTCGCACGGCTTTTCGCCGTTAGCGTGTCCACCATTAAGCGTCGTCGAGATCGAGGTGAGATTCCGAAGCCGATCAGGAATAAGGGAACAGCTCGATACAAGAAGGCTGAAATCTTAAAGCTAATCGATGACTTAGAGTCCTGATTCGCGGCTCGAAAGCTTATGTCTCGCACCGCAGCGAGATCCTTTGGGGGAACGTGAACGCACGCGCGTTCCCCCATTTCTTTACATTCGATGAAAGTATTCTCATGGCGTCCGTGTACGTTTTCAAGCCAACCGTCACTCGAAATGGAAAAACCACAAAATCTGGTGTGTGGTGGATGGGTTGGCGTGACCCCGTTTCAAATGAACGTCGGAAGCAGTCGACTGGCGCACGTCTCAAATCCGTCGCTAAGGAAGTTGCTTCCGCGAAGGAAAAACAGTTATGCGTCGACCCTTTCCAGATCAAACGGCAATCAAGTAAGCCGATTAGTTGGCAAGATCTAAAGAAGCAATTCCTGGAGCATGCTGAGGCAACGAAGCGTCCGAAGACTGCTGTGGCGTATCGAATCAATCTGAAGCACTTCACGGACTTCATCGGTAAAAAATTCCTTCACGAGATAACATCCGCCGACCTATTGCAGTTTGCTGCTCATCGGAGGCAGCAGAAGCGATCGCGCCATTCAACTGAAACGGTCAGTGATGCGACGGTGAATAAAGACCTCCGGGGAATTCGAGCAGCGTTGAATTTCGCTGTTGACTGCGGATACATCCCTCAGGCTCCAAGCTTTCGGGGCGTTCAGTTGCGAGAGTCAAGACCATCGCCGGTTGTGGTCGCGCCGGACTACCGCAGGAAATTCGAGGAGGCTTTGAATGATCCCGAGTTGAAGCTCAAGTTTCGGAGTGCTCAGTGGTGGCGTTTCCTTTTTCGGACTATTGAGGAGTTGGGAGTCCGATTCGGTGAGGCTTTGGGCATTCAATGGGGCAAGGTGAATCTCGGGGCGGCTGAGATCATTGTCGAAGCTGAGTCCAGTAAGGGGCGACGCTATCGCACGCTTCCGCTATCTGCCGAGTTGGTCGCGGTTTTGAGATCTTGGAAGCCTCGGGGGGCGGCTGATGACGCTCTCGTTTTCCCCTGGGGGCAGGAGGTAGGGCAGGCGACTCGTCGAAACCTTTATCGGGAGTGGCATCGGATCAGGAAGGCCGCTGGAATTCCTGACTCGGCCAAGTTTGTTCCCAAGTCTTTGCGTTCGACTTGCGGGAGCGAGATGATCGCTAGTGGTGCTCCGACGGTGGTGGTGAAGGACTTCTTGGGGCATGCGTCTGTTACCACGACGGAGTCCCACTATATAAACACGGGTTCATCGCTTCGGGCGGCTTCGGAGCGGAGGCGGGGGCGGGGTGGCTCGAAGGCGGATTGAGGTGTCTCGTGTTGTAGCTGTTGTTGTACCTCTTGTTGCACCAACATGAGCCAACATGGACCGGAGGGACTCTTGGGGAGTCTGCTTTTCGGAGGGGAGTCCGGAAATGATTGAAGCCCGCCGAACCACGTTTTTTACGGGCTCGATGGGCTTTTCCGGGCGTTTTTCGAAGAAGTACCGAAGGAGGGACTCGAACCCTCACTCCCTTGCGGGAACTGGATTTTGAATCCAGCGCGTCTGCCAATTCCGCCACTTCGGCTTCTTCTGAAATGGGTCGATGATGCCTGTGGCGGCCGCGCGAAGATAGTTTCGGCGGTGGGTGTTTTCCGAAGAAAACGTGCCCGGCTCCATCGAGACGCGGATTATGTCGGAGCCATCCGGATCCCGCAAGGCGGGTTTGGCGATCTTCTGAGGCGATGAGGAGGGGGGCTGCCCACACATTCCGGTGATGGCGAACGCAACTGTTTTTCCGAAAATGATGGGTGCCGTTGAATCTCAACCAGACGCAGAATCGTTCAGCTAGAATGTCGACGAACTGTCCCCACCTTCCCTCCCTTCCTCACACAACGCCATGCTCCACCGAAGTTGTTTCACTGCCCTCGCTCTTTCCGCCACATGTCTTGCTCTTCCGCTCCGAGCTGAAGAGTACCTCAACGGCATCACGTGGCAGGCTCCTCCCGTGGTCACGCCCGGCGAAACTGCCGCGGACCCGCCGTCGGATGCGACGGTGTTGTTTGGCAAAGCCAGTGACACAGAAAATTGGCAGAACATTTCAAAGTGGTCGACCGAAGGCGACGTGTTGGTGACCGGCCAGGGAACCATTCGCAGCAAGGCCGAATTCGGTGATTGCCAAGTGCACGTGGAATGGTCGGCTCCCGTTCCTGCGAAAGGCTCGGGGCAAGGACGTGGCAACAGCGGCATTTTCTTGATGGGACGCTACGAAATTCAGGTGCTGGATTCGTACGAGAACGAGACTTACCACGATGGCCAAGCGGGGGCGATCTACAAACAAACGCCACCTGCCGCCAACGCGATGCGTGCCCCCGGCGAATGGAACACCTACGACATTTTCTGGACGGCACCTCGGTTCACCGAATCGGGTGAGCTGGAAAGCCCGGCGTACATCACCGCAGTTCACAACGGCGTGTTGATCTTGAATCACTTCGAACTGAAAGGCGACACGCCTTACAATCGTCCGCCGGAGTACAAGGCTCACGCGCCCAAGGGGCCGATTGCGATCCAGGACCACAACAACCCGGTCCGCTTCCGAAACATTTGGGTTCGCGAATTCGAGCCGGCGTCGGGCGAGCAGACTCGCGAGCCGTACCTTCGTGACGGAAAGAAAGAGACTCCACTCAGCGAAGCGAAGTGATCGGCTGAGTTACCAAGCAGAATTCAATCGCCGTCTTCCCTGCAAGCGGGAAGACGTGATTCCAAAGTCAGCCGGACCGCACGAAGCGAAGTTCCGGCGGCTCATTTCTTCACTCGTACAAGCTCGAATCGTCCGCTCGTGCGAGGTGGGGCATCACGAGCAAACGTCGCCGGTTAGCCGCTGCACCGCCGGCCGAGTGTTTCCACTCATCTGACCGCGAACTTGAGAACCCGAGGGTTCGCCGAGACATAGCGACATGTCCGCGGAAGACAAGTCCGTTTGGTCGCGACGAAACCACTTTGGTTGATGCTGATCGACCAGCCTGATCGATGATGAATCAGGGGGATTTCAGCCTGCTCGGGCTAGCGTGAACGGGACGTCCATCACACGGATTTGTGAGTGTCGATCCATCCGAGACACTTGGGCAAGTTCGCGAAGATTTGGCGAGCCAAGACTTCACCGTTTTGGACGGCGACGCTCATTTATAAGCCATTCACGGGCGTCCGGAATTCCCTTAGACGATTCTAAGTGAAATTTGGCGGAATGCTCTTTACTCGGACCCGGCCGAAATAATAATTCTCGCGATTACCAGGAACCACTTGGAGATCGCTGACTCCGGTTCATGGCCTTTTCTTCAGCACCGGATGACCTCCCCAATCTTTTAGGGAACCCTGCGGGCAACTCACGCCTTGCCAGTCCAGACGATGACGCCCTGACTTTCCTGATGGTCGATTCCGACCTGGGTTAGGTTGCGTCCCATCCCCAACTCCACATGAAAGATCCGTTCGTGAACGGCACGCTTGCATTGGTAGCTTTTGCTGCCTCCGTGTGCGCTGCGGCTATGGTCGAAGCGTACTGGTATCGTCGTCAACTTCTCAAAATTCCGTTTCGCATCCACGTCAACGGGACCCGAGGCAAATCATCGGTCACGCGTTTGATCGCGGCGGGTTTGCGCTCCGGAGGCATTCGGACGTGTGCCAAGACCACTGGCACATTGGCACGGATGATCCTTCCCGATGGCAAAGAGCTGCCGATCTTTCGGCCGGACCGCGCCAACGTCATCGAGCAAAAACGAATCGTTCAAACGGCGGTTGGACATCAAGCCGAAGCTTTGGTCATCGAGTGCATGGCGCTACAGCCTTTATTGCAATCGGTTTGCGAACTGAAGTTGGTTCGTTCGACTCACGGAGTCATCACCAACGCTCGTGCCGACCACTTGGACGTGATGGGACCGACCCGTTTGGATGTGGCACGTGCTTTGTCAGCGACAACTCCCATCGGCGGAACCATGTTCACGGCCGAGGACCGCGCGGACAGTTTGTCGGTGATGAAGAACGCTTGCGAAGATCGCGGTAGCAGTCTTTCCGTGACGACATCAGACGACGCGGGCGACGTGACCCAAGACGAGTTGGCTCAGTTCAGTTACCTCGAGCACGCCGAGAATGTTGCTTTGGCGCTCAAGGTGTGTCAGTCCATGGGCGTTGATCGCGAAGTCGCGTTGCAAGGCATGTGGGAAGCTCAGCCTGACCCCGGCGCGATGCGCGTGCACACTCAAAACGTTCACGGCAGACAGTGGCACTTCGTCAACGCGTTCGCAGCCAACGACCCTGAGTCGACCACACGTATCTGGGACGCGGCTTACAACTATTTCCCGGGTGCGAATCAGCGAGTGTTGATCATGAATTGCCGCGTCGACCGTGCGGACCGATCCACCACGATGGCGGAAGCCGTCGCGACGTGGGCACCCGCGGACCGGTACGTGATCATTGGTTCGGGAACAGACATTTTCCTGCGTCGTTTGCTGAAACGAGGCGTGCATCCGGACAAAGTTCTCTGTTTGGGAAATGCTTCCGGAACTGAGTTGGTTGAATCGGTGTTGGAATCATTCCGCCGCGAAGAGCGTTTGGCTCACACCGGTGGACCGCACTTCGGCGTTGGCACTGCGGTTGCCGAGTCGAACGGCGAAAACGAAACATCGGCCTTGATGTTGATGGGAATTGGCAACGTTGCCGGCCCAGGGATGGCATTGGCCGATCACTTTGGACAGGACCAGGGTTGGGAGCGTTTCCGCGAGCCTGTGACACGTCCAGCACGAGTCTTGGAGATGGTTTGAGATGGAATGGCTCGCCTTGTCGATCGGCATTGGGTTGATCGTCAGTTTGATTTTCACCGAAGCGTTTGGCCTCAGCGTCGGCGGGATGATTGTCCCGGGTTACTTGGCTCTCGCGTTTGATCAACCGGCGACCATCATCGCCACCATCGCAGCCGCGTTGGTGACCGCTTGGGTGGTCTACCAAATTGATCGTTGGGCGATTCTGTTTGGTCGACGACGTGTGGTGCTGACCATGGTGGTTGGTTTTGCCATCGCGGCAACGCTGCGTCACTTGGTCGAACTCACGTTCCCCGTGATGCCGGTTGGTGTGCCCGTGGAATCGGGAACATCGGCGGCAACGATGATGATGGCGGGAACAACGGTGATTGGTTTTGTCATTCCAGGGTTGGTCGCACTCTGGATTGCTCGCAGTGGCGTGGTGCAAACCTTGTCGCCGCTGGTGATTGCGACGTCTTTGGTCTATCTGGTCTTGGTGACCGCAGGTGTTGAAACGCTGGTATGAAGAAACTGTACTATCGCCCTCAGAAAATCTCGTCGGGCTCGTTGTTGTTCCTCGCTGCTCTTTCCGTGGTGACGGTTCTCGCACTGCGAGCTTTGCCGAGCAACATCACCGGATGGAGCACACTGGTTGCCGGAATGTATGGCATCCCGGATTTGAAGGATCGCATGCTGGAAGCATCGCTGCGAGCCGAAACCGCGTTTGATGCCATTCATTGCCGCCGCGTTGAGATGGGACATCCGTTGTTGGATGCTCAGGATCCCGCGGACACCGGCATGGTGGGGCCATCGATGTCAGTCGTGACGACCTTGCCAGGTCACTTGGCCGCCAAGCAAACGTCGATCAACCCAAACTTCGCCGCGGTGGCCATGCGTTTGCTGGTCGATGCGGGCGTGCGGCCTGGCGATCGAGTTGCCATTGGTTGCACCGGATCGTTTCCCGCGTTGAACATCGCCGTCTACAGTGCGGCTGAATCGCTGGGAGCTCGTCCCACCATCATCAGCAGTGCCGCGTCGAGCCAGTTCGGCGCGAACTCGCCCGACATGATGTGGCCGGACATGGAGAAGTTGTTGTTCGACGAAGGCATTTTGGCGTTCCGCAGTTTGGAAACGTCACGCGGTGGTTTTCGCGACCGCGCCGCGGGGATGAGCGACGACACACGCGCCGTGTTGGAAGCTGCCATCGAACGCAGCGGAGTTCCGTTGATGGATAGCGAAGACGACGCCGACGCGATTGAACGCCGCATGTTGGCCTATTCGAAGGCGGCCGAAGACGAAACGTACGCGGTTTACATCAATGTCGGTGGCGGTGATGCGTCCGTCGGTGGTACCGAAGGGAACGATAGCATCGGCGAAGGTCTGATCTATCCCAAGCAACTCGCGACGATTCAGAAAAAAGCCAGTTCACCCGAAGCCGTCGATTGCGTGGCCACTCGGTTCCTGGCGTCGGGCGTTCCGGTCATCAACATGATCAACGTGGTGGCTTTGGCCAATCAGTACGGCTTGCCCATCGCATCGACCACGAAAGTGGAAGTGGGCCAGGGGGCGGTGTTCACGATCATTGACCCGCGTCGCTTGCTAGCGTTGCTCGGAATCTTTTTCATCACCGCGGCGACCGCTGTTGTGGTGAAGCCGCCGCATCGATTGACCAACTGGTTGCAAAGCAAAGGCTGGTATGGAGAACAAGCCAAGGACCAGCCGCAATACATGGTCTAGTGAATGCTTGCCGCGTGAGCGAGTGGTCCGCGAGGACGCTCGCTCGCGTTTGTTCTGGGAACGCCCGAGGGTTGATCTTGGGTCGGATGGCCAGAGCGAACGAATGCGGTGCCTTTGGCTCGAATCGTTGTTCGCTGAGCGTCGCCTCTTGTTCCGCGAAAGTGACTAAAGCGGGAAGGCGTCTTCGTCTTCTTGTTCCGCGTACAGCGGCATGTGGCGGTAATAGACTTCCAGGATCATCGTTGCAAACGAGGTAGCGGCAAGACGCCCGCCCTCTTTCGGGCCGGTGTGGTTGTTCGCGTTGGGGAAGTACCAACTGCCTTTGCTGCCGCCGGATTGCGACTGCGATTCCACCAACCAATCACGCAGCTCCGTGTTGAATTTGTCCCACTCGGGACCACCGACATGCCGAAGGACTTGAGCGGCGTAGTAGTCGTAGTAGATGTTGTCTTTGCGGACTCCGATGTCCACCAATGCTTTCACGCCTTTTTGCAATCCAGGGTGATTCTTGTCCCAGCCCAAATACATCCGGCACAACAATCCCGCCGCGGTGCAAGCGGGACGGACGCGGGTCGATGGCGATTGGTAGCCGTACATGGCACCACCGTTGGACTGGACCTTGTCCAGAAACAAAGACGAACCGTTGATGGTCTGCGGTGGCACGATCAGGTGCCCCATGTGAGCACTCTTGAGCGCCATGACTTGCCAGCCAACCACCGACGTGTCGCCACCGGACGCTTCGCGAGGCCGGTACCGCCAGCCGCCATCGGCACACTGCGCGGTCACGATGAAGTTGATGGCTTGTTGAGTGGGGACGGCCAAAGCAGGATCTTCGGTCATCGCATAAGCTTCGCTGAGAACGATGGCCGCCAACCCATGCGAGTACATCCCGTTGCCAGCGGATTCAGACAGGTCCAACACCGGCAAACCACGAACCGTGCCTTTCTTGCCATTGGCGACCAAGAACAACAGTCCGGCGCGGACCACGTTTTTGAATTCGCCTGCGTAGTGAGTTTGTCCCGCGCCCAAGAACGGCAGCAACGCCATTGCCGTGGCCGCGTTGACCGCAGCGGCTCGTTTGGGCTCGCCGGGGTTTCCGCATTGCCCGTTGCAGACCAGGTTGTGTTGAAAGGTCCATCCGCCGTTGGGGGCTTGGTGCAATGCCAGCCACTTGAGCGCTTCGGTGACTGCGGCTTCGCTTGCCGCGGAACCACCGTACTCGCGGAGCAGCTTTTTCTTCATGTCAGCCGAGCGACTGTCGGTCGGCGTCATCATGACCGACGACAGCGTTTGCAGTGTCTGGGCCGCGGGAGCCATGTCGGATGCCAGATCCGTCATTTCCATGGGCACCGTGGCGACTTCCATCGGCACGTCGATTTGAAGCGTTTCACTGGTCTCGAGAGCTTCGGTCAGCTCAACGGGCTCGGTGAATTCTTCCATCTCCACCATTTCGCCAGGATCGATCTGTTCAATTTGGAACTCCTCGATCTCCGGTCCTTCCTCACCTGTCGCGGTCGCCGACAGAACGTTCACGATCTTCATCGGTTCGGCAAAGGTCACCAACCCGAGGATCAGGATCACACCCACATGGAACAAGGTGCTGATCAACCAAGCTGGAGCGGTCTTCAGAAAACCAAAACGTCGACGCGGCGCGGGTTCTTCTTGGGCGGGAACTTCGTCCGCCAAAACGGCGTCGACAATTTCGTCTTCAGGCAGGGACGTTTCCGATACCGTGGCCATTAATCGATCCGTGGAAGAAGTGTCTTGTTCTTTGCGTCTGCCTCATCTGACAATGGAACACGCTGCCGCGAGCTTTTGTCGATGGATTCGGAGGCGGGTGACCAGGAACGATGGACTCGTTCAATGATCCAGAGGCACAACGTTGAGAGGGCGAAATGCGGGCCGTCCTACAACGCGAAAAGGTGCCAGCTCCAAGGACTTCCATTGTAGCCGAAAGTCATCAAATCGCCGTCAAATGAAGCTTGGGTGAAAATAGAACGCGTCAATCGAAGGAATGTACCCGTCCCAATCCGCGCATCCCGCCCCTACGAAGATGAGTTGGGACGCACCCAACCCTCCATTGGGTAGGGCTGTGTGCCGCTTCCGCAACTGAAACCGCGACCAAATTGGATCAACGAGTCATGCGAGGAGGTTGCAACGATTTCAAACCGCGAAAACCAGTTACCAGGTCATCGATGGTCGACCCGCCAATCGACTCGATGTGCTCCCTCCAAGACTCATTCGGCGGAGGGGCGTTGTAACCCAACCCACCGGACATCGCCGCATCGATGGTCGCCATGTCGGCCACGCCATCGGCAAGGATCGCTTCGCTTTCGCGCCACATACAGATCGCGAAAAGTTGCGCGATTTGGTTTGGCGAGTCGGCCATCGCGGCCGCTCCAAAATCATCTCGTTCGTAACGCTGCACCAAAGCCTGGGCATCTTCGGAAAGAGAGTCGCTTGTTCGTTTACCACGATCGTAATCGTAGAAACCGGTTCCACTCGCGACGCCGCTGAGTTTTCGCTTGACCATCGCGGGCAACAATGGCGACGGATCCATTCGGTGGGGAAAGGCTTGCCAGACGACTCGTCCGCCGTCGAATGCGGTTCGTGGCCCGATCAAGTCAATCAGTTCCAGCGGCGACATGGGCATCCCGTAGAGCAAAGCTGCTTTGCGGATCGTCGAGGCGGGCACCCCCGCGCACAGCAACTGCATCGCCAAATTCAAATACGGTGCCAGCATTCGGTTGACCACAAACCCGGGAGCATCTTTCACTCGCAAAGATGCTTTCGCGAGGCTGCGGACATGAGCTTCGCAGAGCCGGATCACCTCATCGCTGGTTGCTGAATGCGTGATGATCTCCGCAGCGTCTCGACCAACAACCGGCATGAAGAAATGCATGCCGCAGAATCGGTTGTTGTGTTGGGATAAGCCCGACGCTATCTCGGCGATTGAAAGCGTGGATGTGTTGCTCGTCAAAACCGGTGGGCGAGAAAACCATGTTTCGGCTTCGGCGAAAAAGGCTTGTTTGATCGGCATCCGTTCGGCGATCGATTCAATGACCAGCCATTCGGGCAACGCATCCATGGAATGCTCCGGCGTTTGAGCTGCGTCATGCTGAGGCGGCATCAAATGAACGACGGGCAGCGGCACGTTGGCACCCCACGGTGCGGCGGAATCTGCGACTCCGTTGGTTCGGCTCAAGACTTCATCGCATGCATCCGACAGAACCGTGGCGTCTTGATCCGACAGCCACACTTCTTGTCCGTGCAACAAGTGGTCGGTGGCGATGGCGCGACCGACCACGCCCGCCCCGACCAACAGAACACGCAATGAGTCACCCACAATCAGCGGGGCTCCGGCTTGGTTTCCGCTGATGACGCCGGCGTGTTGTCTCCGGTGGTGTCGTCGGACGATTCATCCGCAGGCTTCTTTTTTGTCGTATCTGTTTTGATGATGGGAAGGATGGCTTCCGTCGGCGGTTCGGATGCGGTCGGATCATTCTCAAACTGAGGCACCAGTACCAAACGGACCGAGGTGGCTTGCTCGGGAATGCGTTCGGTGAAGGCGACGAAGAGCAGGTTGCCGGCTTGTGCACTGCTATCAAACGGAACGTCCAGCATGGCACTGCTGAAATTGGACACGCAGATCATGTCACCGGAATCGGCTGAGTAATGCGTCACCTTGTCGACGGGATCGGTCCAAAGCTGGCTTCCCGCAAAGACCCATTGTTCCGCCAGCGATTTCTTCGACTCGTTGTTCTGCACCCAAGTTCTCGCGTCGACCGCTTTGAAGTTGCCTTTGCCGTCTCGCCAAGTCACCCAAACGGCAACGGGTTGGCCCGTTGGCGGTTTGAACTCAGGATCGTAGGCGACGGGGGATCCGGGTTTTGCTCCTAATGCGAGCAAGGCCGCGTGCACTTCTTTGCTCTTGGCGAATGCGGCAACAACGGCTTCGTGTTCTTTGGTGCCAACCGGGCATGCGAACATTTCGAGCGCACCCTTTCGCATCGTGACGTAGCCGTCGATGTAAATGCGTTTCGCCTTTGGGTCAATCCAAAGGTCAGGAAGCTGCGTGATCTGTTTCGTGTTTGGTGGAGCCGCATACTTGTCCGCCATGGCTCGCATCTTGCGATCCCATTCTTCCAACTCAGCTTGGATTGCCGCATCGCTGTAGGGATCCGGATCCGTTGGCGAAGCGACTCCCAATGACCGTTCGTCGTCGGTCGCTTGTTTCGTTTCGGCATCCGCGGCAGCGGTGTCTTGAGCGATCGCGGGGGCACCGGCTGAAATCAACAGACTGATTGCCGCGAATCCGGTCAGCGTCCATCGAAGCACCGGATGCATCGATGGAGAGCAAATCGAGGCCGTGTATTGCCGCGGCGGGAAGGTCGCTTCGCAAGTGTCATGTGAACGAGACCGCGAAAAACAGTTGTCAAACATAGATTTGCTTCCATCACTCGAATGCGGGGAGTCAACAATCGGTGTCGTCGGGTTAGACTGCTACAGCGGTCGAATTCCTTTTTTCCGACCACCGATTATTCCCTGCGTAGCACCTCGGGTCCATGACACTGACCAAACCGCCATCGAAAACCAATCCGTCCAAAAAATCGGTCGTCGGGAATCCGTCGGGCTCGATGGATGCAGCAGGTTCGTCACCGTTGCCGGACGATGCATCGTGGCAGAAATTGCGAAAGAAAATTGTCGCCCGTTGGCAGCGCCATCCGGCTACCAAGACCTTTGGCGATGATGCGGTGGACGGCCAAGTCTATCTGTGGGGATTGTCCACTTTGTTGGACGGTGCCGTGGATCCGCTCAGTGAGCGTTTGGCTCGCTTGGCAACCGCGGACCCCACAATCCAAATCAATGATGCTGATCTGATTTCCGCTGCGGAGTTGTTCCTCGATGCTTCTCGCGAAGGTCGATCCGATTTGGCAAGTGATCTCGGTTGCGTTCTGTGGGCAGCGTCCTTGCCGGTGCTGACGCAAACGCTGCCGCTGGAGCTTTGGTGGAGCCTGTTGTCGGAACTGCAACGACGCGTCGCAGCGGCATTGGCACAGGATGAAACGCCGTCGCCTCACCACTTGTTCTTGGCGGGGGAAGTTGGTTTGACGCTGGCATTCCGATTGGCGGACATTCCCAGTTGTGCCTCGCGCGGCAAGGCGTCCGCATCAGCGGTGCAGGCTTACTTGGAAGATGACGAGGTGATCGAAGAAGCCCTGCGATCGCCGGAAGCGTTGCGCGTGATCATGGCATCCATCGTTCGTTGTGAACAACTGCTTCAGGGTGTCACCAAACGAAAGTTCAGAAAGTCTCATCAAGCCTCCGCCGAAGAGTTGGCTGGCTGGATCGCCGCAATGACTCGCGTTGATGGAACCCAAGTCTTCTCACGCACCGCAGCGCGGGAGGTGTCGTTGGACCATGTCGGACTTGTCTCTCGTTCAACGTCCAAAAAAACGACCGCCAAAGGTTCGGGCCGCAAATCAAAAGCGGTCAAGCCGACCGCACCCGCGGGTTTGATGGGGCGTGCGATGAAGTACGACACCGACTCGTTGATGCCAGCGTTCTCCGCTTCGTTGGGGCAGAGCCACAGTGGAGGCCGGTTGGCGTGGGAGATCTCGCTGCCGGAATCGATGTGGCATAGCGATGAAGCCAAAATCGTCGCCATGTTGCCCGAATGGGATGTTCGTCGCGGAAGAACCTACATCGACTACAGCGAAGAGGTGATGTCCGTCGAAATCATGGCCGGACGACGCACCATCTTCCGTGGTCCGTTGACAGCCACGGTCGAGCTGGACGGAGTGGTTCAATATCCCAGCGGACCATGGCATTCCACATGCGAGTACACCGACGACGATGTTCACTATTTGGAATTCGAACAAACCTACACCGGCGGTGTTGTCTTGCAGCGGCAATTCATGCTGATCCGCGATGATCGCTGCGTGATGGTGGCCGATGCGGTTTTACCGGCCCAAGCTGGGACGGCGTCGCAATGGGATCATTCGGCGGAGGACGAAACGTCGCCGGCCAATGCTCTCGCGTCGAGTTCCCCTTTTGGCGAATTGGCGGATGTGGCCATCCGATGTGTGACTCATTTCCCCGTGTCAGAAAAGATTTCAGTCATCCCGGATGAACAAACACGCGAGCTCTATTTTCACGACAGCAAACGCCGAGCGATGATGTTGCCTTTGCCGGCGTGTGAATGGCGAGTCGGACCAACTGACTGCACGGCCGAGCCAACCGAAGTGAGCCTGAACGAAGGTGGTGTTACCGCCGATTCGAAAGTGACTCACGGAGTCACCGTGGCAACACAAGGACTCGGGGCCGTTTACAGTCCTCTGTGGATTGACTTTCAATCACGTCGGTTCCACCGTAAACGAACGTGGCGCACGTTGACGGTTGCTGATGAGCTGCAATTGATCCCACGCAACGTTGCGACTGGTTTCCGGATTCAAATGGGCAGCGAGCAATGGATGGTCTACCGGTCGTTGGTCGGCAGACGTCCGCGATCCGTTCTCGGCAAACACTTGGTCGCGGATTTCTTCGCCGGTCGTTTCCATGCCAGCGATGGTGGCGTGGAAGAGTTGGTCACGGTGGACGACGCCGCACCCGAATGATTTCATTCACTGGTTCGTGATGCGACTCTTCGCGGGGGCGTCCATCAGGTTAACTTGAACGCTTCGCAAATTCGTTTGGCCGCTGCTGCTAACGCTGGATCGATTTGCCAATTCGCATGATCGCGGTCGCCGGCTTGGTTGCTGATGCCTCGAACGACCATGCAAGGCGTCTGGTGAAGTTGGCACGCCAACGCGACCCCAAATGCTTCCATGTCTTCGGCGTGAATTTCTGATTCGATGGTCGGAGTCAGCATGTCACGACGACGTTGTGCCATTTCAGGATCGGCGGAAGCGGCACAAACGCTCAACAACGTTCGTCTCGCGTTTGGGTGCGGTGATCGATCGTCAGCAGATGTTTGACGAGAGGGGACGCAAAGCGAAAGCCGGTCAGTGACTGCTTGAGATTGGTTCTGGTTGTCCGCGGCGATTTGAGGCCAACCGAGTTGACTGGCACTTTGAAAGGATGCACCTTCGCCCACACCAATCCCATCGCAGACGACGTCGTTAAACCAAGACGCGGAACCAACCGCGGCATCGGGATGCAGACTTCCCGCGATCCCCGCCAAGACGACTCGGTCCGGTTGGTGTTGGTGCAACCAGTGCATGGTGGAAGCGGCTGCGGCGACCAAACCGAAACCGCACAGTTCGATCTGCCAAGATTGCGATCGAAGCTGCGTTTCGTCGAGGTGCGATAACAAACCGCGTCGTTCGCCGGCGGTGGGAATCAGCAGTAGCGTACGATCAGCGTCCACCACGACGGATTTCCGAACCGGCAAAGCGAATTTGGAACCGATAGATCTTCTTGGTCACGCAAGTGATCTTGCCGGTCTCGATGTCGAAGTGATCCGGTGTTTCCGCCAGGTTGATGTTGGCCACCGCGCGGAAGCCGCGTTCGGCGAAAACATCAATGACCATCGCCAACGTGATGGGGTCTTCGAAAATGGAGTCTTCGCTGTTGACGACCGCCAGCCCCGCAATCGCGTGACGACGAACGATTGGCATGAATCGCGATTGGATGATTTCGATCACGTGATGGAACAATTCACGATGTTCCAGTTCATACCCATCCAAACGACGGACCAATTCTTGTCGAGCGTGAACACCAAGCTCTGACGCCAGCGGCAGATGTCGCACCGCGTCGTAGGTTTCCGGGTCCAGTTCCAACGATGACTGGTATTCCAGTTCGTTGCGAATATTGCGTTCCACTTCCGCGATGTCGCCGCCGGCGTCGATGAAGTGATAGTGGTAAATCTTTTTCAGTGACTGCAGCGCGTCCCACGTCTTCTCTTTGAAGACCCGGTAACGTCGCTTGGCCGCGGTTGGGTCCAAGTCTGTCAAACGCAGTTCCAACGGTTCGCCGTCGTTTTCTGTTTCGACGCGTTCGTTGTGCTCCGCAATTTTTCGACCGCGAAGCAATTGACGTTCGATACTGGTTTTCTCGTCGATGAATAGAACGACGGCGTGAACGGTTGGCTTTCGGAAATTGATCGCCAAAGGGGTCGAGTGATACTCGCGATAAAGTTGATTCATTTTCTGAACCAACAGGTGCAAGCATTCCACCTGAACGCGCGTTCGCGGAAATCCGTCCAAGATGCAACCGTCGCGGTATTCTTCTTCCAACAATTTGCGGAACAGGATCCCCACAACTTCGGTATCGCCGACCATGCCGCCGGCTTCTTTGATGCGTTTGGCTTCGGGCGTGTCCAACAAACTGCTGACCACGATCGGATCGCAAGTCAGACCGCGAGCTTTCGAGATGAAACCACTGTTGGTTCCTTTCCCCGATCCTGGAGCACCGCCAAGCAAGATCAGCTCTTTGGAGAACCGCAGATTTTCACGACCGATTTCTTCTTCCAGATCATTCCACACGTTGGTGAAGATCACATGGGCGTCTTTGACTTCGAGGTCTTCGACGGAGTGTTCCGACGCGGCGGCGACGGCTTGGTCCGTCACCAGTTGGGAAGCTTGGTCCTCAGCCATGTCGACGACCGTTTCAGGCAAATTCGCTTCGGAATTTGCAATTTCAGGGGCTTCGTCCAGTGGATCCATAGCGAGAACGGTCAGTCAATCAGGTCGTGAAATATGAAATGATCAGGCCGCATCGTAACCAAGGAGGCATCGATCGCGAAGCGTCGATCACTGCGGTGACGCAAGATGAACTACGGGATACGGCGAAAAATCCGTTGCGACCCGTAAGGCGACCGGTTGGGAAGGATCCGCCCCCGAACTGGGAACGCTTTCGAGCGTCAGCCATACCTTGTCTTTGCCTAAGATCTGGTTTCGCAGCACACGAGCAAATCCGGGTTCGATGCCCTCGCTGCGAGTCCCCATGACATCATCCGCGATTTCGCGAACGACGGGTTCCAAACGCTGTCCCGCCGCCCGTAACTTTTCGCGAGCGTCATCAGACGTCCATACGTTCACCCACACCTCTCGCAACCGTTGGTTCTCCACGACCGATTCAATCAAAATCGTTCGTAGCAATTCGCGGGCTTCCTCGTCTTGGATGACTTGCAGTGCCACATCGCCCATTCGGTCCCGCAGTGTTTCGTTGGCGGCTAGATCGCGAATGATGGCTTCGACGGCGACCGAGATTTCATCGAGATGGTTTTCCACGATCGGAACGACTTCTTGTTCCACGAACCGAGACCACTCTTCGCGAACGAGTTCTCGTTCCGGCAACGGCGAACTGTCGTACAACGCTCGCCAACCAAAACGCCACAACGAGGCACGCCCCCAAATTTCGCGACCGATGTTTTCGGCTGGTTCACGCCCGTGTTTCTGAAGCACGGGCAGAACTTCCGATCGGACCAACGGCAACATTTGCTCGTGCAAGATCTCTTCACGGAATCGTGATGTCAGCGATTCGATTTCGGGATGGTGACGATTCAGCGATGCCGACAATTCGGATTCGATGACCGGTAGACTCTGCCGGAACGTTTCGATGACGAGAGGCAGCATGGCATCGCTGATTTCACGCCCGTGTTCTCGCATCGCCAATGAGATTTTCTGAGCCAGTTGCTCTCGTTTGGGTTTGGGTAACAACGTGGCGAGGACGTCATCCAGTTTTCCGGAGGAACGATGCAGGGTCGCTTGGACCGAAGACGCATCCAAGTTGGTTGCCAACGATGAATCGCCCGTGGGATAGAACGCCAACGTCGCGGTTTGATTGGACAAGTCAACGGAACGAACATGCCCGACTTGCCGCCATTCGTTGGGAGAAGCAAACTCGTTCGAGGTTGTTTTATCCCCCGCTGATTTTGCGTTGTCGCCCGTGCTGGCAACGACTTTCGCGAAAGCCGCGTCACCGATGGAGAGCACTCCCTTGGGGTTGTCGATGGAAAGCGTTTCCGAGTGCGTCCAAATCGCGGAAACGGGCGACGGAGACTCCGGTTTGGACGACGCGATCAGCCAACCGCCTCCTGCCAGCACGCACGCCACCCAAAATGCAATCCCGATCATTCGTGCGGGTGACGACGTTTGGTTCAGTGAGGAACTCATGCGGATTCCTTTTTCAACGCACGAAGTCGGTCGACATAGACGGCCGCGATGATGATCACGCCAAGCAGGATGTTCTCAACATGGTTTTCAAGCCCAAGTGAGGTACATCCGTGAGCAATGACGCTCATGATCAATACCCCGCACAAGGTGCCCAGGACGCTGCCTCGCCCGCCCAGCAACGACCCGCCGCCAATCACCACCGCGGCAATGATTTCGAGTTCTAAGCCCATGCCTGCCGATGCGTCGCCTTTGCCCAACCGAGCAATGTCGACGCAGCCGGCTAGTCCAAAGAGAGCCCCCGCGACGGCGTAGACGAGGATCTTGGTTTGTCGAACCCGAACGCCGCACAGTCTGGCGGTTGCTTCGCTGGACCCAATGGCAAACACATGTCGCCCAAAGAGCGTTTGGTGCAGCAGCAACGCGGTGGAGATGGCGAGGACGATGGTCAACCAAACGCCCCAGCCGAAATTGGGGATCACCGGGTACGCGATCCATTCGGGTTGCGGGAACGGGGTCACCGCCGCCCACAACCATTCGGGGATGGATTCGGCGGGAGGCGTGATGGTGCCGCCTTGATCGGACAGGCTTTTGCCGAGGCCCATGAAGATGGTCATCGAACCCAGCGAGATGATGAAGGGCGTGAGTTTCAATCCCGCGATCAAGGCTCCATTGAACAGTCCACAAAGAGCTCCCGATGCCACCGCAAAGAACAACGCCGGAAGAATCGACCAGCCGCTGTCCAGTGCCAACGCGGCAACGCATCCGCACAACGCCGCAGCGGTTCCGGCTGAAAGATCGATGCCGCCGCTGATGATGATCAATGTCATTCCCAACGAGGCGATGCCGATCTTCACGCTTTGAACACCCACCAACCGAACGGAGGCCATCGATGCAAAGTTGCCATCACTGGCGGTGATCCATTCCGCGATGGCGAAGAACACGACGACGATCAGCAGCGCCAGCATTGGTCCCGCGGTATTCAATCCTCGTTTTAGCAACGGGTGGGCTTGTTGGAGCAACGGTCAATTCCTGAGATCGATCGTGGGAAATGGAGATTGGGAACGTCGAAGTCGAGTTCGCCGCGTGCAATGCATGAGGGATCGCGAAACGCAGCAGTGTAGCAGCGCAAAAGCTCCGGTTCATTCGGGTTGTGACACATGCGCTGGTGTCTTGGCAAACATGGCAAACCTTACCGGCAATTCGTCTCAGTGAATCCGCAGGGGATGGCCGATCGATGCGTGTAGGCGGCAATTGGCAAGGATGTCAGGCCATTGTTGACTCACTCCCTCCCCTTGTCATTCACCGAAGACCAACCGTGACCAGAAACCCATCCAATTTTCTGCGTGTCCACCGCGGCGACCATGCATCGGATTCTGCGAAGCTCTCCTCCAAGCGGAAGCAGTTCGCGCATGGCAAACGCGCTTTGGTCACTGCGGGTGACGCTCATCGTTTGGCGGCACAAGCCAACGAACTGGCAGACCAGTTGCAGGCTCAGCAATCGGTCATTCGTCAACAACAAATCGAGTTGGCGGTTCGTGCGACGTTGGCGGCTGGCCCCAGTCAACGTCCCGATCCCTCCGACGCGATTGACCGTTTGATGGCGGACGCCACGTTGGCAACCGGAACCACCGCGGCGGCGGTTTACCTGTTGGACGATGAGACCGAGTACCTCGCGACACGGTTTGTGTTCGGGTTGTCACCGTCGGAACGCTTGGGGACTCAACGTCCTCTGCGTGGTGCTCGGGGGGATTTGGAAGCAATGGTGCATGGTTTGATCGCCATCGAAGACACGAATCTCGGACCGGTTGATTCTTGGCGGACACCGGAGCCCTTCCCCGCCGGGATTTGTGTTTGTCTGGGTGATTCGGACATGCCAATTGGCACGATGTGGTTGTTTGCCGAAGCTGCAATGGCATTCACCGACGTGCACACCGCCGCGGCTCGTTTGGCCGCATCCAACTTGCAGCAAACCTTGCAGCGTTTGGCAGAACAAGACGCCGCACCGGACTCCTCCATCCGGTTGATTCTGCCAAGCGACGTGACGCACGATCGTTCTCGCGATGTCTCGCCCCCCTCCCACGAGACTCATGACGACGCAGAACGAACTCGAGCGGAACATCCCACCCGCGAGGTTTCTGCTTCCGTCGATGCAGACGCACGTGGTGCCATCCCTCCCGGCACCGCGGCATCTGCAACGGATGACATCGGTTCCCCTCCCGCCGATGAATCCGGCTCCGCAGCCATGCCTCACGCGGAGCTTTCCCAACCCGTGGATCTGATGAAAGCCCCTTCGGATGATTCGCTGGACGGTATCGACGATGAGAAGATGTTGGATGCGGCCCTGGAGTCCGCCATTGAAGAAGAGCTCGCCAAGAGCGAGGAACTGATTGCGGAATTGCAACGCGACTATGAAGCGAACCCGCAGGAGTATGTGATCGGGTTTGACACCTCCAACACCGATGTCGCTGATTGGGGACAATCGGATTCCGAAGATGCACCAGCGATGAACGATCTGGGACGTGAAGAAGACGCGGAACAGTGGCCGTTGCTGTCCAGCTACGACGAAGAAACCATGCGTTTGGCGGCCAAGCTGGATTTGCAAGATGCCCAGTTCCTGTCAGGGAACTACGACCCATCCGAAGTCGACCAGTTTGACGCCGATGCGATGGAGTTCCACCATGGCTGGGACGAGGGTGACACAGACGGTCTGGATTTGGTCGCGGAAGACGCCTATCCGTTTGCCGATGACGACGAAGATGATCTCGATTGGACGCCCAATGTTCGAGTGAAGTCAGAATCCGAAACCATCGACGCGATCAATGACATCGTGGCGTTGATCGACGACTTCGACGCGGATTTTCCATCGCGTGCACCGGAGCGGGACAACGATCAAGATTCGATCTTGACCAACCGACGACGCGAGGCCGAAGAGACTCAGGCTGAAAACGAGTCTTTGGCGAATCAGGTGTCCATTTGGCAGCACCAAACGTTGCCGATGGGAGCCCAGATTTGTCCGTCGTGGTACATCGATGGAATGATCGAATCGCCGTTGGATGTGGCTCAAAGTTGGCATCACTGGGACATCCTCCCCGACGGCCAAATCGCGCTCGCCATTTGCCAACCCAATGGGGGTGCGACCCCGAAGATCGACTTGGGGAACGTGATGGACGTGACCGTCGTGCGATCGGCGTTGCAATCGCACATGGGATATCGACATCAACCGTCCGACGCGGTCCGTCGAGCCTACGACACGCTGTTTCAGATTCGCGACCAGTCCTTCGCGGGGATCGAGCACGGCAATGTTTCTTTGCTGTACGCTCACATCGATCCCGAAACGGGCGAGACGCGGATGGCGTCGACCGGGGACTGGTCGACGCTGGCGATCTCAAAATTCGGCTACCGGCCTGTCGGTTGGCTGGACCGAGAATCCGATGCGAACCATCGCGATCTTGGTAACAGCGACCTGGCAGCATCCGGCATGGGAAACATCGACATCATCAACAGCCACCTGTACTTGCAACAGGGTGAAGTCTTCCTGGTTACCGGTCGACGCTGGATGGGATTGCAGCCGATTCAAGGAACGCCGGGTTACCCACAGCACCAAATTGGAACCGCGATCACGAAAGCGATGCGAGAAGGCAAGGTGCGACCGCTGGCGGCACTGCGTGAATGGATGATGCAAACCACGCTGGACGGCGAACGAACCGCGATGGCTCTGCACCGATTTGGTTCCTGAATGCCGCAGATGCAGCGGCAACGTTCTCGCGGCGATCGTTTTTGCCGCTAGATTTCGATGACGTCGGCGACGGGCAGGACAAAGATCTTACCGTCGCCGATTTGGCCTTCCGTGCCGGTGCGGGACGCGTCGCGAATGATTTCGATGACGGGTTCCAGATCGTCGTCGTCGATCACCATTTCAAAGGTGACTTTCCGCAGCAGATCGATTTTGTATTCGTTGCCGCGAAACAGAGCGGTTTGCCCACGCTGGCGACCGTATCCGAGCGCGTCGCCGACCATCGTTTCGCTGAATCCAGCTTCGTCCAAAGCGGATTGCACATTCGACAATTTGGTCGGTTGAATGATGGCTTGGATCAAAATCATAGCGTCACCGTTTGTTGGTTCTTCATCGAGGTTTCGATCGCTTCGAGCAATCGTTGCGTTTCGATTGCTTGCCGATGATAGTCGCTCCACGGCGTTTTGGCGGACTGCCAAAGCGAGGCGTCTTCTTGGGTTGAATCAATCCAACCCAGCAATCGCTCGATCATTCGATGTTCTTGGTGGCATTCACAACTGAACGGGTGCACTTTGCCTGATGCTTCGTGAACCCATCCGCGAGCCGGTTTGTCGGGCCACGGTCGCGTGAAATCATCGCAAACGATCGAGGCTTCTTCTCCGGCGATTTCAAACCACTTGCGAGTCGCGGTGTCGAACGCACACGACATCGTCGCCGAAACATCGTTCGGGAAATCCATCATCGCGGTCACGCGATAGGGCACGCCGCCTCGCATCACGCATTGGGCCTGAACGGTTTGGGGCAATCCATTGTTTGCAAAACGCAGCATGCCCGCCGCGTACCAACCGAGATCCAGCAAGCAACCGCCGCCTAGCGAGGCGTCTTGGCGGTGATCGCCGGATTGAAACGGATTGAAGAATGAAACCGCGGAGCTGACGTGACGCAACGCCCCCAATCGAAACGCGTTTTCGCCTTGCGGTGCGGTCGCGTCGGCCAACCAGGTGCGGAACATGTCCGTTCGGTCATGGTGCAACCATGCGGTCGCGTCGAGCCAATGCACATTGGCTTGTTGGCATGTGTCAGCCATGCGTTGTGTTGCTGCGGAATCCGTCGCCAGTGGCTTTTCGCACAGAACATGTTTACCGGCTTGTGCCGCCGCCATCATCCATTCTTCATGGAGCGATGGAGGCAACGCCACATAAACCGCGTCGACATCGTCGCGTTTGATCAGCTCGGAATAGCCTTCGACCCCGTTGGCGATGCCGTACGAATCGGCGTACCAGCGGGCTCGCTCGGAAGTCCTGCTGGCAATCGCGGAAACGTTCGCACCGGGGGTGGATTGCAGGTCCGCGACCAGCCGGCGAGTGATCCGTCCGGTGCCGAGAATACCGAAGCGAATAGGCGGGGAGGCGTGCTCGGAGGGTGCAGTTTCTGGTGTCAAAGATTCGGCCGCTGAAAGAGTGATCGATCCGTGAAGGGGACGCGGTGAGCTGACGATCGAATGCGAAAGCCTAGCGGATTGAACGCATAATCGGCACCACCGGTCCAGACCAAACTGAACGTCGATCCGATGGCGAGGAATTTGATTTTTCGGCTTGTCAACAAAGGCTCCTTTGATCCTGCGTGCTAGCTTTCCTACGGACGGAATTCTTTCTTCATGCAGAACCGATGGATCGATGACAACGCAAACGATCACGAACGATCAATCCTCCGGCAATGGCCTTCACGCCATTGCGGAGCGTTCGCATCGCTTGCTCCTGATGACCGTTGGCTTGATCGCTCTGCTCACCACCGGTTGCTCGAATCTGCGATTGCCGGCGATCGATAGCTCGGGCAGTTGCTTGTTCGCACCCTTGCCGACGACCACCAGCTTGGTTTTTCCCGGTTGCTTGGAAGATGGCAGTTGCTCATGCCTTGGCTGCGTTCGCAAACTGGGGACCTGCCTGAAGTCGCCTTGCTTGGGAATCCCCAATCCGGCCTTCCCTGAACCCGAGGATCCACCGCAGTGCGTGGATCCCAACGCATCGATCGGCAGTGGCGTCGCCAACACCGGACCCTGCGTGCCGGGCCCAGGATGCTCGGGTGATTGTTTGACCGGTCCTCCGGCGGTTCTGTACGGCACGGAGATCAATGCAACGAAAGCATGTCAGTTGCCGTCTCGTGGTGACCGAGGCTGCATCCTGCTTACGCCTCAGAAAATCGTTGCTCCCGTCGGTGGCGAAGTCATGCTGCTGTCGGGGATCTGCGGAACCGACGGGTACTTGCTGACCGGTGAGCCGTTGGAATGGATGATGACCCAAGACAGCGTGGGACATATCATCGAAGTTGGCGACGACGATCCCGGGTTCGTGCATCGATTGGCGAAGATTCCAGAAGCCAAGAAGGAGACACCCGGGTTTGCCCGCGGGGTGACCAGCACAAAAGAAATGGTGGTCACGCGAGGCAATAGCAATGCGGCCGATGACATCAAGCTTGAGAAAGGCCAGACCTACATCACGGTCAGCAGCCCCAGCGAAGGAACCAGCCACGTCACCGTGTTGGCACCGGACAGCGATTGTTGGGACCAACGCAAAGCCACCGCGACGATCTACTGGGTCGATGCCCGTTGGCAGTTCCCCGGTCCACAACGAGTGGAAGCCGGAACGATTGTGGATTTGGTCACGCGAGTGACGCGAGCCGAAGGAAGCTTGCCGGCTCGCGGATGGAAAGTTCGCTACGAGATCATGAATCCTGAGCTGGCGACCTTTGCCGGGACAGGTGGATCCTCCGTCGTCGAAGTCAACGTGGACGATTCGGGTGACGCTCGTGCGACGCTCGAGCCCATCGCGGGAACCAGCGGCAATGCCGTGATCGACGTGCGTGCCATCCGTCCGGGGGGAACGTCCGACAACATGCCCGATTTGACGTTGGGACGTGGGCAATCCTATGTGACCTGGAGCAGCCCTCAACTGGAGATTCGTGCGGGTGGGCCTGAGGTGGCTTCGTACCAGATTCCATTCGACATTGCCGCCAATCTTCGCAATCCCGGCGACCAAGACGCAACGGGCGTGAAAGTCGAACTTGGTTTTCCCGCAGGGGTTCGCATCGTTTCGACGGATGCGTTCGCCAAGGTCTACACCAATTCCATTGTCTGGGACATTGGCACCATGCCGGCGCGACAGCAGCTTGATTTGGCGGTGAACTTGACCTCGCCTTCGGCGTTGAATTTGACGTTCCGTGCCACTGGTGACAATGGTTTGTTGGCGGAAGACAATGTTCGCGTGGATATCTTTCGGCCGGCACTCGCGCTGCGTTTGTCGCCCGCCGAAGATCGTGTGACAGCGGGTGAGCCCGTTCGTTTCAATATCGAAGTCGAGAACACGGGCGATCGACCGTTGAACGAAGTCGAGCTTGAAGCGACCGGCGACAATGGCATGATTCACACGGAAACCAACGAGCGTGGTGTCGGCAACCAGAAGACCGATGGGCCGCTGAATCCGGGCGAGATCTGGTCGACGAACGTCACGTTTGTGCCCACGGACTCGGGGCAACGCTGCATCGATGTGGTGGCTTTGGCCGCTGGAGGCCAACGTGCCCAGGCTCAGGCTTGCGTGATCGCGATCAACCCGGCTCCACCAACGCCGGCCATCACCGCGAACTTGCAGGTTCGTGATCGGATGGCAGTTGGCGATTTATTGCTGGCGACCGGACGTGTGACGAACTCGGGCGAAGTGCCTTTGACGAATGTGCGTGCTAGCATGGCTTATGACGTGCAGCTCATCCCTCGGCGAGCCACCACGGACTATCCGTACGTGATCGATACGCCCTATGTGATCGCATGGAATATTCCCGAGCTTGCACCTGGGCAAACCGTGATTTTGGAAACGGAATTTGAAGCCCAGACGGAAGCGGCGGCCAGCCAAATTGTTTTCTCGGCGGAAAGCAACGAAGGGGCACGCAACAGCATGTCGGATCGCATTCAGATTTTCCCCGGAGCACCGCAAAACGCACCGCTGACACCGGGGCCCGTTTTGCCGCCCGCCACGGGTGCACCAAGCATTCCGGGCGGACCGGGAACGCCACCCCCCAACCCCAACGCGGGACGTAGCACACCAATCCCGGGAACCAACGCACCGACGCGTGCTGGGGTGTTGCGATTACAAGTGCTGCAACGGGAGATCTCCCCGCGCGTTGGTGATTTGATCCCGTACGCAATCGCGATCACCAACGACACGGATTTATTGGACTCGCAGGTGCAGATCCATTTTGACCTGCCGCCGGGAGTGATCGTCGAGCGTTTGGTGCAGACAAAGAGTCCTGAATTGCAAGGTTTGAGTCGCAGTGGCAACACAATCTATTTCACCGAGATCAAAACCATGAAGCCCGGTGAAACGATCGACTACGAATTGGTTTTGCGAAGCAACCAAGCTCAGGATTTCGATTTGGTTCTCGAGGCCGAATCACGCAACGTTCCCAATGGAATCGCCGTCCGAGAACCCACCACGGTGTCGCCGTAACGACAATTGTTCGCCGTCGCACAAACGCGACGTTGTTGAGTGGAATGCTGGTAGATGCAACGCGTTCGAGAGACCTCACAGCCGTAGTGCGTTAGCACCGGTTTTCACCCTGCGACCACGTCGGCGTGTCGGCCAGCCGATTGGTAGGCCGTGCCGAGCGAAGCGAGCTACGGCGTGAGCGGTGTTGCTCGGGAGCGTTTTATCGTTCGGTTGCGTCGACTAGGTTTTGAATGAGCGGGCCAACCGCGGCTAACGCCGATCGGCTACGGGGTTGGTTGGTGTGTCAGTATTGCTCGACCGAGTGCACCAAGTAGCCGATGTGCGTTAGCACCGGTTATCACCCTGCGACCACGTCGACGTGTCGGCCAGCCGATTGGTAGGCCGTACCGAGCGAAGCGAGTTGCGGGGTGGGAACCGGTTGTTCTTGAGCGTATTGTCGTTCGGTTGTGTCGTGAAGGTTTTGAATGAGCGGGCCAACCGCGGCTAACGCCGATCGGCTACGGGGTTGGTTGGTGTGTCAGTATTACTCGACCGAGTGCACCAAGTAGCCGCAGTGCGTTAGCACCGGTTGCCGCACGGCATAAACGGAAATGTGACAAGCAACGTGTGGGCGTTTGTAGGCCGTACCGAGCGAAGCGAGCTACGGCGTGGAGCTGGGATGCTCGGGAGCGTTTTGTCGTTTGGTTGTGTCGACTAGGCTTTGAATGAACCGGCCAACCGCGGCTAACGCCGATCGGCTACGGGGTTGGTTGGTGTGTCAGTATTACTCGACCGAGTGCACCAAGTAGCCGCAGTGCGTTAGCACCGGTTGTTGCACCCCCTGTTGGTTTGCGACACGAGCGAGATTGCGACTGGCCAGTAGGCCGTACCGGGCGAAGCGAGCTACGGCGTGAGCGGTGTTGCTCGGGAGCGTTTTGTCGTTCGGTTGTGTCGTAAAGGTTTTGAATGAACCGGCCAACCGCGGCTAACGCCGATCGGCTACGGGGTTGGTTGGCGTGTCAATGTTGCTCGGTCGAGTGCACGAAGTAGCCGATGTGCGTTAGCACCGGTTGTCACGCGGCACAAACGTGTATGTGAAGAGCAAAGTGTTTCGATCTGTTTCCAACCGCCAACCGCCAACCGCCAACTTCCAACTTCCAACTTCCAACTTCCAACTTCCAACTTCCAACTTCCAACTTCCAACTTCCCTACGCCCCATCACCGAGGTCGAGGTGGTTGCCGTAGCGGCGGAGGACTTGCGATTTCAATAATTCGAGCCCTTCGGATTCCATTTCTGGATCCCGGTCGATCCAATCCTGCGCCATCTCGCGAGCGACCTGCAGGATTTCTATGTCGCGATGCAGATCCGCGATTCGGAGTTTGGCTCCACCGCTTTGGCGTTGCCCGAGCACATCGCCCGGCCCGCGCAGTCGGTAATCGGCTTCGGCGAGCTCAAACCCATCGAGCGTCTGTTCAAACACCTTCAGACGTTCGTCCTCTTCCGGTGGTCCGTCCCCATCGACGAACACGCACACGTGTCCCGCGTGCTTGCCGCGACTGACTCGACCGCGAAGCTGGTGGAGTTGAGCCAGACCGAACCGGTTGCCGCCCAAGATCGCCATCACGGTGGCGTTGGGAACATCAATGCCCACTTCAATCACAGTGGTGCTGACCAACACATCCAATTCACCTTCGGCGAAAAGCTCCATCACGCGTTGTTTCTCGTCGGAAGCCATTCGCCCGTGCAACAAACCAACTCGCAGGTCTTTCAGCGGTCCGCTGCGAAGTTTTTCGTAGGTGGCATGCACGGACGTGATGTCTTCCGCGGGCGGCTCGGTTGCGTCAACCAGTTCCGACAACTCCTCGTCGGCGGCTTCCACCTCCGGCCCGACTCTTGGTGCAACCACAAACGCTTGGCGGCCTTCCGCGACGCGCTGGCGAACGAAGGTCCACCAACGATCACGCCAACTGTCCCCTGCAAGATAAGTATGCACGGCACCGCGTCCCGCCGGCTTTTCACGCAGGGTGCTCAGGTCAACATCGCCAAATTGCGTCATCGCGACACTGCGGGGGATCGGTGTGGCGGACATCACCAAGTAATGTGGGTCGATGCCTCCGTCGCGAAGTGTCACTCGTTGTTTGACGCCAAACTTATGTTGTTCATCGATCACGCACAGTCCCAGTTGATGGAACTGCACCCCGTACACCAAAGCCTGCGTGCCGATGATCAAGTCAAGTTCACCCGACTTGATTTTGGCAATCGTGTCGCGTCGTTCGGCGGCGGTCAGCGAGCCGCATAGCAATCCAATTCGCACGCGGCTGTCGGCGAGCATTTTGGTGAGCGTCGCGTGGTGCTGACGAGCCAAGACTTCCGTCGGTGCCATCAACGTGGCTTGGTAACCACCAGCCACCGCGACTAGCATCGCGAAAATGGCGACGACGGTTTTGCCACTTCCAACATCGCCCTGCAGAAGCCGGTTCATGGGGTATTGCCGAGCCATGTCGGCGGCGATCACATCCATCACCCGTCTCTGATCACCCGTCAGATCAAATGGGAATCGACGCAGGATACGATTGCGAACGGTGGCGGAGCATTCCAACGAAGGAGCCCGCAATTCGCTGGTCAGCGATCGGCGTCGCATGGCCAAAGCCAATTGCATCACCAAGAGCTCTTGGAATACCAAACGAGTTTGTGCCGCACGCAGGTCCGCTTCGCTTTCCGGCAAATGAATGCCTCTCAGCGATTCGCCGATTTCGGGCAATGCATCCGGCAACTCCATGCCGGTTCGTTTCAAACGCTCGGCGGCGTCGCGGCGCAACCGCTCGGGGAGGACCTCGGGCAATTGACCGGCGAGTTCCTCTATCAAAGGCCGAGCCAAACGCCGCAAGTCCGACTGTTTGATGCCTTCGGTCAGCGGGTAGTTGGCCAGGATCAAACCGCCGTCGTCTTGCTCCTGCAGTTCGTCTTCCTGGATGATCTCGTAATTGGGATGAGTGAACTCCCAACGCAGGCCCGCGAGCTTGGGCGAACCGCTGATGCGAACTCGCGTGTCGAACGTCAACTGTTCGGCTCGGAATGGCTGATTAAAAAAGACGATGCGAACCGCGCCCGATTCGTTTTCGACGATCGCGGCAAACAGCGATTTGCCTGGCGTGCGAGAGATCAGCTCGGCGTCGGTGATGGTGCCGATGAAGGTCGCCGGTTCACCTTCTTGCAGATCCGCCACGCGAGTCGGAGGCGGGGGAAACATGTGATTCCGTGGAAACAGAAACAGGAAATCACGAGCGATCCGCAAACCCAGCTTGCGAAGTCTCGCCGCTCGAGCCGGCCCGATGCCGGGCAAGTATTGAATCGGCGTGGTCAGCGTGAGCGTTGACTCGGAGTTACCCGGGCCCGAGCTATCCGACCCTGCGCCGCCCGACTCGTTGGTTCGCGATTCAGTGGTTCGCGGGTCGCTCACGAAGACGAATTACCGGGGCGTGTAATGAAACTGTTTGCTCTTGGAGAAGAACGCGACGGGGTTGTCATGGACAACTTTGCGAATCAACGCTTCGTCCATGCCACGGCGACGCATGGTGACGATCAAGTCTGGCACGGCCGTTGGTTTGCTAACACCCCAGTCGCCGGCTGAATTAGCCAGCAATCGTTCACCCGCGTAACGTTCGATCATATCGGCGGCACGATCAGGCGTGCACTTGGTCACGGGGTACAGCGTCATGCCGGCCCAGAAACCTCGGTCCAGCACTTCGCCCACGGTGTGTTCTTCCACGTGATCCACCAACACGCGATCAGGATTGATTCGCGAATCGTCGCAGAGCATGTCCAAGATCATCCGCGTGCCTTGGTATTTGTCTTCCAGGTGCGGTGTGTGAATCAGGATGGGTTGGTCGTACTTGATCGCCAATTCCAAGTGCTCGAGAAACACCGTGGCTTCGTTCTTGGTGTTCTTGTTGAGCCCGATTTCTCCGATCCCCAGCACACCGGGGCGATCCAAGAATTCAGGGATCATCGCAATGACTTCTCGCGACAAGGAAACGTTCTCGGCTTCCTTGGCGTTGATGCAAAGCCAGCAGTAATGTTGGATGCCGAACTGCGCGGCACGTTTGGGTTCGACTGTTGTCAGTTGTTCAAAGTAATCGCGAAAACCGTCGGCACTGCCGCGATCAAAGCCGGCCCAAAAAGCGGGTTCGCTGATTGCAACGCAGCCCATCCGTGCGAGGGCTTCGTAGTCATCGGTGACGCGGCTGACCATGTGAATGTGCGGGTCGATGAAGTCCATGATGCGAGTCGTTGGTTGGTGGGCGGTCGAGGTGGGATGAGCCGACGCCGCGAAAAATCAGCGTTGCGTCGGTCTCGTGCGTCATCGAGGGCGATGGCGTTATGGCTTGCTGGTGCCGTTACTGGCCGACGCCAAGATTGGTTTTCCAGTCGGGGTCGTATTCGCGAGAGAACCAGTGTTGGACTTTGGCGGCGCGATCGGAATCTTTCGAGAGCAACATCTCGATCGCGTGTGTCAATTGATCCCGTCTCGGCGAAGGGTCTTGGCCGCCGGGGGCTCGATCCAGACGGTCCAAAACAGCCGCGAGTTCGAGAACTTTGGCTCTCACTTCCAAGTACGAAGCGTCCAAAATTTCGTCGGCGGTCCGTTGGCTCATGGGGCAATCATCAATGCGAGGAAACGTTGGAAAATCAACGATCGTGTTGGAGGGGCTCACCATTCAGTGTACCCGACAACTCATGGACTGGCTTTGGCTGAAGACGCCTTTTTCCGACACGCGTTGCTGCAATAGCGAACAGAATCCCAATCGCGAGCCCACTTTTTTCGCCACGCGAATTCCCGACGACAGACCGGGCAGGTCTTGGTTGGCAGGTTGCGTTTCGCATCGCGGTGTGCGGACATGGCGTCAGGAAATGTCGTGACGATTCGCGGATTCAAATACTGACACGGAATGATCAGCGTGTGGTTAGCATTCGATGACGTCGCATCCGACCCAAGGTCGCAGAATTTGCGGCACGTTGATCGAACCGTCGGCTCGTTGATGGTTTTCCAAAATCGCGATCATCGCACGACCGGTGGCAATGGCGGTTCCGTTCAGCGTGTGAACGAACTCGGTGCCCTTTTGACCGGTGGTCTTCGAACGCACGTTCAATCGACGGGCTTGGTAATCGGTGCAGTTGCTGGTGCTGGTCACCTCACCCCAATCGCCGGCGTCTCCTCGGCCGGGCATCCAGGCTTCCAAGTCGTACTTGCGATACGCCGGTCCACCCAGGTCTCCCGTGGCGGTGTCGATGACTCGATAAGGAACTTCCAACGCGTCGAAAATCTCACACTCCAGGCCACGCATCTCTTCGTGCATCGATTCGCTTTGGTCAGGCAACGTGAACGCGAACATTTCGACTTTGGTGAATTGGTGAACCCGGTACAAACCTTTGCTGGCTCGCCCCGCCGCGCCGGCTTCGGTTCGGAAGCAGTGACTCAAGCCACAGTATCGCAGCGGCAATTCTTCGCTGGCGAGAACTTGACCGCTGAGCATGCCACCCAAAGTGATCTCGGCGGTGGCAACCAAGTTCAACTCGGTGTTTTCGATGCTGTAGATCTGGGTTTCAGGGCCACGCGGGTTGAAGCCCGTGCCCTGCAAGACGCTGGTGAGTGCCAAGTCCGGCGTGGAGACTGGTGTGAAGCCTTTGGAAGCCAGGTGCGAAATCGCGAATTGTTGCAGGGCCAAATCTAAACGCACGGCGGCGTTTCGCAGGAAGTAAAAGCCTGAACCGGCAACGCGGGCCCCGCCTTCGAAGTCGAACAGGTCGTGTTTTTCGCCGAGCTGAAGGTGGTCCAGCGGTTCAAAGTCGAACTTGGCGACGGGTGTCTTCCCGCGACCAATTTCGTTGGCGTCATGTTCGCCACCTTCGGGCACATCGGGGTGCGTCAGGTTGGGAAGGACCGTTTGCAATTCGACGATTTCCGCGTCCAGACGATCTTGTTCCGCACCGGCGGCGTCTTTTTGTTCGCGGAGCCTGCGGCCTTTGGCGATCAATTCCTGACGTTCGTCGTTGTCCTTGGCGGACTTGATTTGCTTGCTGACCTCGTTGGCTTGCCGGTTCAGTTCTTCGGCTCGCTTCAACGCGTCCATCCGTTCGCCTTCCAAGCGGCAGATGGCGTCGACGTCGACGGTGACGCCTCGCTTGGCGGAGTTTTCAGCAACAAGCGAAGCGTTTTGCAGGATGAATTTGCGGTCGAGCATCGTGGTCGGGGGATTCGGGGAAAAACGGAAGATGGGACTCAGCCGAACAACTTAACGAAACTCCCCCGATCGTCGCAGCCCAGGAGGGAGCGGTGAGGGCTGAGGGCTGAGTGAATAGGGCTGAGTGATGAGAAGGAAGGACGAAGTGGCTTCGGGATGATGGCTTTTGATCTCCGCACTTGTCTCTGGGGTCTCAACGCTGGTCTCTCAGTCCTATTTCCTCAGCCCTCGGCACTGACCCCTCTGCACTCCGTCCTCAGCCCTCGCCGCTCCCTCCTTCGGGGCGGGCGGTGACGACGTAGATCTTTTCGGTGGGGGCGATAACCAGGGCGTAAGTGTTGCGGCCGTTGTGAATTCGAACGGGGATCCGATTGGCGGTTGCGATCGGTTGGCCGTTGTAGTTGACGGGGGCGAACTCGACCAAGTGATCACCGGCGGGCAGCTCGGCTCGCAGCACCTGGATTTCTCGCGGCAGGAGTCCCCAGCAACGGGTGTCGGCCGATTCGGCGGCGGTCCAAGCCGTGGAGGAAGCGAACTGGAACAGCGTTCCCATCGGACCGTCCAATCCCAATTGCTGCCGGGCGGTCGACACGGCGAGTTCCTTACCGCCCTGACGAATCACACTGCGGGCGATTGTCCACGGCATTTCGGCATCGGCCTGTTTCTGCACCATCTCGGCGACGTTCGTCAGGGGCTGAGTCGCACCATGGAGTTCGTACAGCGGCAGGGTGTCGGGACCGGTGGGGATGTAGCTGGCCACCGTCACCGCGGCGACTTGGCTGGGCGGAATGACCACGCTGGGGACCTTCACCGAGGTGATCTTCGGCAGCGTGTCCACGTCGTCTTCTTCGTTGCTTTCGTTCAGCATCAATGCGCTCGCGACCGTCATCGCGGCGGTGGTCGTGGGAGCCTCGACGGCTTGCAAAATCGGGCCGCGTCCGACCAGAGCGAACACATACACGGCACCGTGCCCCGGTTGGCTGTGCACGCCTTCGGTGGCTCGTTTCAGATCGTCCGCGGCGGGCAGGAAACTGGGCTGAATTGCACTGACCAATTGATAGTTGCGTCGCGCGTCGTCCAGGTCTCGCATGGTTTCTTCGCGCAAGACGCCGCGAAGATACGGTGCCAAAGCCAGTTCTTGATGAACATTGGCGGTCAACGTGTCCGAGATCGCTTCGCCAAAAACTTGAGTGCGACGTTCGTCGTGTTCCCGTTGCAGTTTGGCTTGCAAAATGGCGGCTTGGTTGATGTAGCTTTCCGCGTCCTGACCATCACGCACCAACGAACACATCGCCAGCATCGTGCGAATCATGACTTGCTCGTACCCAGCGGGTTGGAACCGTCGCGCCGTGTCATCGGTGACCATCGCAGCGGCTTCGTGCAGCGGAGCGAGCTTGCTGGCGTGTTCGAATTCGTCACGCAGTGATCGCAGCCTTTGCTCCGCAGCGGTCGCGTTGCCCGTCGCCAAATCCACCATCGCCAAGTCCAGCTTGGCCGGCGTCGCGAAACGTCCGCGGCCGTTGGCGACTTCGGATAAAACTTCGTGAGCCATGGCCGCATCGCCTGCGGCAAAGGCGTTGCGTGCGGTGTCAATTTGCGCGAGCTTGGTGGCGCAGCCCGTTGTGACCAACGCCAGCAGCGTCAACCAACCAGCGAGCTGGCTCGTCCAACCAACGCCATCGCGAGAGCGGATCATCCGTCGGCTTGGTCGAACATTCCGAAGTTCCACCATTTGCCCGCTCGCGTGTTGTGGTAACCCTTTCGAATCTTCGACGACTCTTTGATGTAGTCGCCCGATTGCAGGTTCACCATTTCCAACGTCAGCAGATAATCTCGCTGCGTGGATTTATTGCGATCGGTGGTTCCCGTCGTGATCGTTGCGTACAGCAAGTAATCCACGGGCGTGCCTTGGCGGCCAAGCGCGGCGGCAAACGCGGATCGGTTTTGAGGCAAGAACAATGAATCCGGACGCAATCGGGTTTCGATCAACGCCGCGTCCACCATTCGGCGGCTGATGCTTCGGAAGGAACTGCCCGAATTGATTTGCGAATCGATGCGTTCGTAGAGTTGATCCTTGAAGTCCACCAATTCCTCGGCGCTTTTGTTCTCGATCCCGATGAAACAAACTTTCGCGGGACCTTGGACCAAGGGGCCGGAGGTGACTTGGGATCCGATGATCGCTTCGCCCGTGCTGGGGTCGACCATGGTTTCCGGCGAGGCTTGGCTGTGGCTGGCCATCTGAGCCGGGGTGCCATTGGCGGCAAATTGATTCGGGAAGACAACCGATTCGTTTGGCGGCGGGCAGCGGCTCAAAATTTTCGCGACGGCTTCGTCAACCAGCGGGTTCCAGGTTGCCGCCCCAGCTTCGTGACTGCCGACCATGTCTTTGTCGTCGCTGGCCAGCAAATGGCCGTAGCGATGCGAGGCACATCCGGAGGTTCCGATGGCCGTCAATCCGACGCCGACACCAAAGCGGGCCAAAGACCGCACCAGCATTTCGCGGCGGGAGCATTCAACCGGTGACGGTTGGGTTTCGTCCGGTGAAACCGGCGACGAATTTGATGCCGAAAGTTGCGACAATTTTGTTTGCAAGTTGCCATCCATGGCGGTGGGTCACCCAGTCGATTGGTGGGCCGAAACAACGTCATTGGCCGGAAAACCTGATTCAGAGCGGTTCTGATCAGCGAATTTCCGCGAACAATTCCGGGTTGTCGGCTTGTGAATGCTGTGCCAGTTAGCAAAATGATCGGCCCCACGTCGACCCGATCCTCGATGGAATCCCTGAAACCCCCATGGTTCGCCAAACCCGACCGGGTTCGCCAAACTAACGAAGGCTTCGAAAATAGCCTATCTTCTCAGTGGTCCATCTTCCCCATCCGCGATTGCCATTCGTTCATGCCTGCCACTTTGACCGCCCCCGTTGCTGACTCCGTCGTTTCCTCGCAACCAGGAAACGAGGCGGAAGAAACGCTGCTGTTGTCCAACCCGTCGCCCGTCGAGGTGATCGGTTCGGCCAATGTGCCGGTGTCGGTTTCAGCCGGCGTGTTGGACGCGACGGAGCCGGCACCCGCCTTCACGTTCCCACAAGTCCCAACCGTTTCGCCGACCTTGGTCGACGACGATGACGATGACGACGACGTGGATGACTCGGACGACGATGATGGCGACGGCGACGACAGCCCCGGAATCGGTGATGACCTGGACGACATCGATGACGACGTGGACGAGTTCGACGACATCGACGAAGACGACTTTGATGACGACTTCGACGATGACTTTGAAGAAGAACTCGACGACGACTACGAAATCGAGATCGATGATGAAATCAGTGCCGAGTTCGGCCTGAACACCGCTGGCGATGACGACGACGAAGACCTCGACGACGACTTGGACGATTTCGACGACTTCGAGTCAATCGATTGAAAATCGTCTTCCTGACCGCCGGTGCCGCGGGGATGTACTGCGGCAGTTGCATGCACGACAACGCGATTGCCAAAGCGTTGCGTGCCGGCGGTGACGACGTTCTTTTGCAACCGGTTTACACACCGATCCGAACGGACGAATCCAGCATTGCCTCGGACGAAGTGTTCTTCGGAGGCATTCATGTTTACCTGCTGCAGCAAATGCCTTGGCTGCGTTGGTTGCCTCGATGGACACGATCGTGGATGGATCGGCCGGGGCTGATTCGGATGCTGACCAAGAAGGCCGTGAAGACCGACCCGGCCAAGTTGGGTGCGTTGACCATTTCAATGCTTCGCGGAGAACACGGCCGACAATCCGAAGAGGTGTCTCGGTTGGTGGATTGGTTGGAACGAGACATCCAGCCCGACGCGATCATCTTCAGCAACCTGCTGATCGGCGGTGCGATCCCGACGATTCGCCGACGATTGCCGCAGACGCGTTTGGTCGTGACGTTGCAGGGCGATGACATCTTCTTGGATCATTTGCCCGACGATGCCCGATCCGAAGCAATCGCTCTTTGCGCGGAGCTGTCCCACCAAGTCGACGTGTTCGTGACGCACAGCGAATTCTATCGCGACAAGATGGGAGCGATCTTGGGCGTGGGGCCCGATCGATTCGACCTTCACCCCTTGTCAATCGATTTGCAGCCGTTTCAAACGGCGGCGGATCCTGGCGAGGAACCAGCGATGGTGGCGGGACCGGATGACGAGTTTCGGATTGGCTATTTGGCACGCATTGCACCGGAGAAAGGCCTGCACCACTTGGTCGATGCGTTCCTGCGAATCGGTTCGCGGCCCGAGCATGCCAATGTCACCTTGCACGCGGCAGGTTGGCTGGGCGAGCACAACGTCGCCTATCTGAACGAGTTGAAATCGCGTGTGGCGGACGCGGGATTGGCCGATCGATTTGTGGTGACCGAAAGTCCCGAACAATCTGAAAAGATCTCGCTTCTGAAAAGCATGGATGTGCTCAGCGTTCCGGCTCCCTACGAGGATCCAAAGGGTCTGTTTTTGCTGGAAGCCATGGCGTGTGGCGTGCCGGTCGTCCAGCCGGATCATGGAGCCTTCAGCGAATTGGTGCGATCGACCGGCGGTGGTGTTTTGTTCCATCCAGAAGACACCGAAGCCCTGGTCCACCAGTTGATCGAGTTGAAGAACGATCCCGACCGACGAGCGTCGTTGGGCGAAACCGGTCGGCAATCCGTTCACCAGCTTCACCACATCGAATCCGCCGCCGAACACATGCGCCGCACCTGCCAGCGCAGCTAGCCTGCACCGGCTGAACCTTCTGCCGCAAAACCTGTAGCTCGGCGGTCCCCCGCCGAGACGAACACCACCTCCACCGCGACGGCATTGGCGTTCGATGGAAAAGCCGTTCTCGGTGGGGGACCACCGAGCGTCAGGTTGTGGATTTCGAGCTGCGGGTAATTGGCTCTACCCCGCTTTCTCGTCTCGGGTTGATCTACAATGGCGGCCTTCCCCACTCCGTCTGTCCCCACCCCGAATGAACCTCCATGAATTCGCGATTTGCATTTGTCTTTGCCTCGGTCGCTGTCCTAATCAACGCACCCCTCGGCCAAACGGTCCGCGCCGAAACGATCGAACCCGTTGGTCCGGTGAAGCAAGTTCACACGGGGTTTGACTTCACCGAAGGCCCCGCCGCGATGGACGACGGACGTTTGTACTTCACCGACATCCCGAACACCGCGATTCATTTGCATTCGCCAGATGGCAAGTTGTCTTTGTTCACCGACGATTCGCGTCACGCCAACGGCTTGTGGCCTTTGTCGAATGACAAATTACTGGCGTGCGAAATGGACGGTGCCGTCACGATGTATGACTTGTCAGGCGACACGCCCAAGCGAACGGTTTTGGCTGACACTTACAACGGCAAACGATTCAACGCGTGCAACGACTTGGTGGTCGACAACCACGGCGGGTTGTACTTCACCGACCCGCAATACCGAGCCCCGGAGCCATGGCCGCAGACCGAACGTTGCGTTTATTACATCGCGAATTTTGAGAGCGATCCGAAGGTCACGCGTTTGACCGATGATATCGCCGCACCCAACGGAATTGGTTTGTCACCGGATGGCAAAACGCTGTATGTGATCCCATCGATGCAAGCGGAGATGCTGGCCTACGAGGTTTTGGGCCCCGGCAAACTCGGCCCGTCTCGCGTGCTTTGCAAGCTGGCTCAACCCGAAGGCGAGACCAACGGCGGCGGCGACGGGATGGCACTCGACGTGAAGGGGAACCTGTACATCACGACTCATTTGGGCGTGCAAATTTTTTCTCCCGCCGGGAAACCTTTGGGCGCGGTCGAGTTTCCTGAGATCCCCGCGAATGTGACCTTTGGTGGTTCAGAGTTCCGCACGATGTTCGTGACGGCCCGCAAATCGTTGTATTCGGTGGAAATGCCGCTGGCGGGATTCCGCGAGTTTCCCGCAAATTGATTTTGCAGGATCTCCGGAGTTTCGTTACAGTTTCACGCGAGCGCAGGACCTGGATCGGTCCGCGCGGCCGAAAAACGCCGTTTCAAGGAGGAAACGATGCCCGGAGAATCATTCCGATTCATTCACGCCAGCGATTTTCATTTGGAAACTCCGCTGGGTGATCTCGACCATCTGCCGCCGCAATTGCAATCCGCCATGGCGACGGCCCCTCGTGATGCGGCGGCGGCCGTTTTCGAAGCTGCTCTCGCGGAAAACATCGACTTTCTCGTGCTGTCCGGCGATTTGCTGCATCCCATCGCCGCCGGACCGCACGGCATGTCGTTGTTGCTGGATGGCTTTGAAAAGCTGCACGCGGCCAACACACCGGTCTACTGGTCCGCGGGGATCGCGGACGACCCAAAACAATGGCCCGAAGCGGTTCCGTTGCCACCCAACGTGACGCTGTTTCCTCGCGACCGTGCCGTGGCGATTCCTCATCAACGAGCCGGCCGAACGGTTTGCTCGGTGATTGGTCGCAGCAGCGAAGGCCGCAACACGCTGCACGTTCCCGGTTATCAAACCGAAACCACGGATGAGTTCACCGTCGGCGTGGGACACGGAATCGCGGACGCGAATGCTTTGGCCGGGGCTCGGATGGATTACTGGGCTCTGGGCGGTCCTCACAATCACACTGAAATCGAAGGCGGTGCCGAAGCCGGAGCCATCGCCCCCGGTTCCCCCCAAGGTCGCAGCAGCGACGAACCGGGACCGCACGGCTACGTCGTGGTCGACGTGGATGCCGAACACACCGCTCGCGTGCGTCGAGTGGAAACCGATCGATTCCGTTATCTGAATGTTGCCATCGATTCAGACGAAATTCGATCGGCGGGCAGCCTCCGAAACTTGCTCGGTCAAAAGATCGGCTCGCTGGCCAACGAACACGGTGGCCGGCATTTGTTGGTGTCTTGGGAAGTCACGCTGGACAACGCCGAGGTGTTGCCATCCGTGGGCGATCCTTCGGAGTTGTTGCGAAACCTTCGTCGTGATCATGGACAATCCAATCCCGCGGTTTGGACCACGCGACTCAGCGTGCGACCTCCTCACCATTACCCAAAATCTTGGCAGGACGAAGACACGATCCTCGGGGACTTCTTGCGAGCCAGCAAGAAATTCGCCGGAGCACGTCGTGTTGCCACCAGTTCCGGATCGGGCGGTGAGTCAACCTCGTCCTCAGAATCCAAAGATCGTTTGGACTTGATGCCTTTCACGGAAGAGCACGCCGAATTGTCCAGCACCGCGTCGTCATTGTTGGGTGACGTGCCCGCCGATCAACGCGAATCCATTCTCGCGGAAGCCACCTTGATGGGCGTCGAATTGCTTCGCGGTGGCAAACCCTCTTGGGGACGAAAATCATGAAGATCAAAGACATCCAAATCGACGGTTTTGGCGTCTGGACCGGATTGTCGGTCGATTCGTTGCCCGAAGGCATGACGTTGTTTTACGGCCCGAACGAGGCTGGCAAAACAACGCTGATGCAGTTCCTGCGAGCCATGCTGTATGGCTTCACCGAGGAACGCCGCCAAAAGTACTTGCCGCCCATTCATGGTGGAACACCCGGCGGTGCGATTCGCGTCACCGGTCCCGGCGGTGGATACGAAGTGCGCCGGCACAGCCAACTGACGGACACCGATGTGACCGGTCGATTGACGGTCACGGGATCCGACGGCTTGGCTCAGGGCCAGCATCGATTGCAAATGCTGTTGGGACAGATTGACGAGCCGATCTTCACCAACGTCTTCGCCATCGGAATTCGCGAATTGCAAGAGTTGTCGACGTTGGACGACACCTCCGCCGCGGATGAACTGTACAAACTCAGCAGCGGTTTGGACCGAGTTTCGTTGGTGGACGTGCTGCGCAGTTTGCGTGCCGGACGTTCGGAAGTCGTTGGCAAACGCGATGCTGAATCGGAAGACAACGAAGCCGCCGCAGGCAAACTCGCGTCGATGATGTCACGTCGCGAAAAGTTGCGTGATGAAATTCAGCGGCTTTCCGGTAGCACCCGTCGATGGAGCGAATTGGCGACCCAGCGTCGAACGCAAAGCCAAGAAATCGAAACCCTTCGCGGCCGCATGGTGGCTTGGGAACGTGAAGCTCGTTGCGTGGAAATCGCGACCAGCGTCTACGACAAATGGCAAGAACGCGAGCAGATCGAAGAGGAAATCGCCGCGATCGAAGGAGAAGCTTCCCTGCCCGATGAAGCTCCCGGGCAGCTGGTCCAGATCGAAGCCATGATCGAGGACCGTCGATCCAAGCTGGACGAAATCAAGAACAAACGTCGCGGGCTGCGTGACAAGTCCGAGCAATTGCCAATCAACAAACGATTGTTTGACTTGCAGGGACGCATCGAAGCGGCTTCGCAACAGGCGACTTGGATCGAAGCACTCGAAGAACAGATCGCTCGGTTGGACAGCCAGATCGAAAAGGCTCGTAACCAGGTCGATGCCGACGCCGATCGTTTGGGAATCGACGAAGACGATCGTTTGCGATTGGGCGACGGTGACGAAGGCGATTTGCCTGACTTGTCGCGTTCGACCTTGTCCGCTTTGTCGGAACCGGCCAAACACGTTAAAGAGCAATTGTTCTTGCTGAAACAGGCTCGCGCCGAAGGCAAGACCCACAAAGCTCGCAAAGAAAAACTGCAGGATCAGTTGCAGGAGATCCTCCAGCGTGCTCATGCGTCCGATTTGCAGCAGGCGATCCGACGCGAGAACGACAGCATTTCAACGTTGCGTCAGCGCATCCAGTTGGGACAACACCTGGAGAAACTGAAGCGACACCACAGGGATCTTGAACGCGAATCGGTGGAATTGACCACAGATGAAGCGGTGCCGATTGATCGGTTGTGGTTGTTGTCGTTGCCGTTCATCGCCGGCGGAATGCTGCTGCTGTACGGATTGTTCAACGTCTTCCAAATCACGACTTTTGTTTCGGAGCCCAACCCGACGCAGGGCATGCTCTGCATCATGTTTGGTGCGATGGCGTTGCTCGTGTACTACCTGTCACGAGAGAAAGGGCAACGCAACACGGCCCGCGATTTGGACGATTGCGAACGTCAAATCGAATCGGTCAAACGTCAGCTTCGTGAATTGGAAGCCGAACGCGAAGACCTGGATTCGTCGTTGCCGGTCAGCAATGAATCGCTCGAGGCTCGCTTGCGTGAGTCCGAGTCGCTGCTGGCGGAACTCGACGAGTCGATGCCGCTGTATCACGCTCACCAAGCCGCCCAGCAATCCTATCAAGCATCTTACAAACGAGCCCAAAAAGCCGGCGAAGGTCTGAAGGCGGCTCGGCGAGAATGGACCGCCACGCTGGATCGGCTCGGCTTGTCGACCACGTTGTCACCCAAGAGCGTCCGTGTGCTCGGCGATGGCTACGAAGCGTTGCAAACCAGTCTGCGTCGTTTGAACGAACTGAAGGACGAACGTGGTCAGCGAACTCGCGAACGTCAGTCGTTGGCCAAACGCATTGAAACGTTGTATCTGGAAGCCATCGACGCGTCCGACAACGCGATCGATGCGTTGAACGAGAAGAACGATCGCGAATCGGATACCGCCCACGGGTACGACGAGGACTACGCGACCAACTACGACGAGAGCGAATACGAGGACGTTGAAGAAGACGACTACACCGAGTCCTACGCTCGTTCGCAGCGAAAATCGTCGAAGAAGAATCGCAACGACAAACGAAATCGTCAGCGTGATCGACGTCAAGAATCGGAATCCTTCGAGGCGGCCGACAACAATCGTGGAAAGCGTCCGGTCACGATGCGATCCAATCCGCTGGATCAGTTGAATCATCTGCACGAAGAAGTCGCTCGCCAGCAACACTGGGTGAAGCAACGTCGTCAGTTGAAAGAGCACGACCAGCATTTGAAGAAGCAACAGCAGGCTCACGCTCGTGCGATCGAACGTGGCGAACAACAGCGTCGTGCCTTGTGGGCCAAGTGCGGTGTGGCAACTCCGGAGCAGTTCTACGAGATTGTTGACCGAAAATCGTTGCTGGTCGAGCACCGATCGCAATTTGATTCGCTGGATCAACAAGTGCGTTCGATGATCGGCAACAGCGTTCAATACGATGATGTCGCTCGTGAAATCGAAGGTGCAAAAGCGACCGATTTGGAACGTCGCTGGGATTCACTGACCACTCGCATGACCGAGACTGAAGCTCGCATCGCCACGTTGCAAACCGCTCAGGGCGAATTGGCCCAAGCGATGAAACAGCTTGGCGACGATGATCGTCTGATGACGGCGCGTTTGGAACTGGGATGTTTGGAACGTCAACTGAATCAGTTAGCACGTCGTTGGCAAACGTTGTCGATGGCGAGCTGCTTGCTCGAAGACGTTTGCGGAACGGTGGAAAACGAACGCCAACCCGAAACACTGCGAGAAGCATCGTCATTCCTGAATCAATTGACCGACGGCAAGTACGTTCGCATTTGGACGCCGTTGGGGTCGAATCAGTTGAAGATCGATGATGCCGATGGCAAGTCGCTGCCGTTGGAAGTTCTCAGTCGCGGAACGGGCGAAGCCGTCTTCATCGCACTGCGTTTGTCACTCGCGGCCGCCTATGCACGTCGTGGTGTGATGCTGCCATTGGTTTTGGATGACGTGTTGGTGAACTTCGACGGCACGCGAGCAGAACACGCGGCACGAACGCTGAAGACGTTCGCCGAGCTTGGCCACCAAGTGATGATGTTCACTTGTCATGAGCACATCGTTGACATCTTCCACCAAATCGGTGTCGAAGTGCGACAGATGCCAGCCCAGGGAACTCCCGGTCGTGCCCACATCCTGCCGCCTGCAGTCGAGGAAACTTACGAAGAAGAATACGAGTACGTCGAAGAAGAGGAGTACGTCGAAGAAGAACCCGAGTTGGTGGTCGAGGAACCGGCACCTGAACCGCTTCCAGTGGTCGAGTTGCCCGAACCTGAACCTGTTGTTCCCGAACCCGTCGTACCCGAACCCGTTGTCATCGTCACGCCACCCGTCAAACCCGAGCCCATCGAATTGGTCGTGGAAGACCGGCGTCCGAGCAAGCCCAAGTCGAAGTTCCACTTCAAGTTCCGCGACATGACGCGTCAGCATCGTCGCGTGCGTCCGCCTCAATTGCTAATCGAGCGACCAATTGTCGAGAAGAAAATCCAACGTCCGAAACCGGCACCGAAGGTGGAAGTGATCGAGGAGATCACCGAATCCGCGGATGACATCGGTTGGGCATGGTTCCAACGCGAACCCGCCGACGGACGAATCGATGCGGAAGAGGCCGCTGCGGAGATGGCTCGCAATCAATGGTTGGACGAAGAGGACCGTGAAATGCAAACGGTCGTCAACGAAGCCGAAGCCATTGGTTCGCTGGTTCACGACGAAGCCACTCGTTCACGTGCTCGCGATGGCGGCGATTCGTCCTCGTCGTGGTGGACCGGTGAACGCAGCAAGAGTTCTTAGGTTTTCCGTGGGACCGGGCCGACGGAATCAGGCTTCGGCAAAGCGGCCGCCGATCATAAAGGCGTCTTGAGACGGGTTGTTGCGGTGCAGCAAACGCATGCCGATTTCGTAGCATTTGGCTTGGTGGCGGAAGGCACGCACGACGCGAAGCTGAAGCCAAAAGGTGGGTAGGATCAGTCGGACGTCTTCTTCGGGATACAGTTCGATCGGTGTGATGATGCCACAGGCATTTTTCGAAAAATCTCGCGTGAAGATGCCCAGTGGTCGGCATGATCGCGGCATGCAAGGCAATGCGCGGTCGAAGTACAACAGCCCGCAGGTCCGCACAATGCGTCGCTGCGATTGACGTTGGTCGGAATAAGCCACCGGTGCCACGCCCGACTCATGAAAGAAGTCGGACCATTCTTCTGGCAAGTCGATGTCCCAGTGCGTGGCCCTGACTACTTGGGCATAGTGCTGTGGATAATCGAAATCCAACATTCCACCATCTCCGGGTCGAGGGCCTTGCCGCTTTCGCGACGAATCAGGTTACATGCATCCGAGCGTGACATAGGAGTCCTGTAGGGACGTTGGCTGGTCACGGCTTCGTAAATATCCACGACGGCGCAAAGCTTTGCCCATGGATGGATCTCTTGGTCGTGACTGCCGACGGGATAGCCGCCGCCATCGAGTCGCTCGTGGTGTTGGTACACCATCATCAATTGAGCGAACGTCAGGTCTTCGCGTCGTGCGAGTTGACGAAATCCTTCCGCCGGATGGCGTTTGATCTGTGCGAATTCGTCTTCGTCCAAACGTCCTGGCTTGGTCAGAATCTGATCGGGAATCTCCAGTTTGCCGAGATCGTGCAGCAATCCACCGGCGACCACCAGCTCAATGTCCTCTTCCGTGAAGCCCAACTCGCGGGCCAGCATCCCCGCGTACATGGCCACGTTGGCACTGTGAGTGAACGTGGCGTAGTCGTGATTGAGAACTCGGAACAGATCGCCCGCCGCGAAATCTTCTCGCGATACCAAACTCGCGGCGAGACCGCCCAGGTCGCTGGCGGCTTCCACGGTGTTGTCTTGGTCGTTGGTTTCAAAGCTTCCTTGCAGCACATCCAGCACGACTTCGTTGAGAGCCGCTGAACGCTGAGCGTTGTCAGCGTTTTCGCTGCCGCCACCGGCCGCCAAGTCGCGCAGGTAGTTCTGGTAGGAATCGCGGCCTTCGCGTTCGATGAACAGCTTGGTCACACCTCGGGACTTCAGCTTGTTCAAGTCCTGCGGCTTCATGGGGTAATCCGCACCGCGATACAGTTTGGCCTCATCGGTTTGGCCGACACGGCAATACAGATCCGCACCAATCGCCGATGACGGCGACAGGGTGGAGACGCTGATTGCGATGAGGTCCGATACGAGCATGAGTGACAAGAACCGCTGACACACGAGTGGGGGGTGTGGACCCATCGGTTTGGATCCATTCAAACGTACAGCAAGGAAAGATGCCGGTCGGGATTGGCAGTGATTTCTTCAGCCATTTCAGTTTGGCTCGTTGTTACAACCGGACCTTCCGATACCACGAATACGATCATTCCGCGAGAAATTTGCACTCGTTGCTCATCTGACGACATTCGTTCAGACTGCTGCGTTGCCGGGATGGTGCCCGAATCACTTGCTTTTGGACGACGAGAAAGGTTGGCATGCCAGACTTCTATCAGCACGATATGATCACGACGATCCACGATCTCCGGTCGGCGAAACTGGAGAGTTTGGAGTCGATGCTTCGCGAATCGACGCAAAACCACGCGATTGGCTTGGTTTTGCCCGTGACCGCATCGGACATGCGTGCCGAACCGTTCGACGTGATCGTGCGAGAACTATCACAAGCGGACTACATCGCGTCGATTGTGGTCAGCCTGGGCGTGGCGCCCGACCAAGCGGATTACGACGAAACCTGCGCGAAGATCGCACCGCTGGGTGACCGAGCGAAAGTGCTTTGGACCGACGGCCCAGAAGTCCAGGGGCTGTACCAAGAGTTGATCGATGCGGGGATCGACGTTTCGGTGCCCGGCAAAGGTCGAAGTGTATGGACTGCGTTTGGATACTTGTTGGACGATCCCAACATTGAAACGTTCGTGCTGCACGATTGCGACATTGTCGACTACGACCGGCAATTGCTGTCACGCCTGTGTTTGCCGATGGTGCACCCCGGATTGGACTTCGAATTCTGCAAGGCATATTACGCTCGCGTCACGGATCGGATGCACGGCCGCGTTGTCCGGTTGTTGGTGGCGCCGTTGTTGCGTGCCTTGATGCAGTGCTTCCCCGAAAATCAGTTCGTGCGATTCCTGGGGAACTTCCGTTATCCGTTGTCCGGGGAATTCTCGCTGACTCGCAACTTGGCGCGAACCAATCGAGTCGCCAGCGATTGGGGATTGGAAGTCGGGACGCTCGCCGATGTTTACCGCAACACGTCGCACAAACGAGTGTGCCAAGTCGATTTGGCTCGGCTGTATGAGCACAAGCATCAAACGTTGGCGGTGGATCAACCGTCCAGCGGTTTGATCAAAATGGCGCTCGACATTTTGACCACGATCTATCGAACGCTGGCCAGCCAAGGCATTGTGTTTGGCGAATCAACGTTTGTGACCTTGCGAGCTTCGTTCCTGCGGATCGCTCAAGATTGCATTCGCCAATACGCCGCCGACGCGCGAGTCAACTCGCTGCACTACGATCGTCACTCCGAGGAAATGGCAATCGAAGCCTTTGCACAATGCGTGACCCAAGCCGGGGAAGTCTTCGCGGCGGATCCGAGTGGTAACCCGTCGATTCCAAACTGGACTCGCGTGCGAGCTGCCTTCCCCGAGTTCACCTCGCGGCTTCGCGACACGGTTTGAAACGCGATCAGTTGGCCTGGGACGCATCCAATGCATCCAGGGCCACATTGCGGTAGCGAACACGGTCGCTGGCGGTCAGGCTAGGCAAGTGTTCGCGTCGACGACTGTCCAGCAACAGTTCGTACAAACCAGCGGCCGAGCTGGGTCGCGGCATGGAGCGGATCAGTCCCGCACGAAGCGACTCGTCAGCCCATCGAGTTTGGCCGATTAATTGCAGGTCCAGTTCTCGCTTCTTGGTCCAATCACGGTCGACTTCCCCGTAGAGCAGGCTCCGCTCGATCTTGACATCCAGGGATGCGATCCCGCCGCGGACACCAAACTGATCCGGCAAATTCGCGTCAAATGCTTTTTGAGCCTCGGTGCGTTGATCCAGCTCTTCTTCAATGATTTCAGGTCCTTCGATCTCGATCGCCGGGGAATAGATCAACAGCGGAATGTCTCGGCCGAGCGGTTGTCGCCGGACCACGTCGATCATCTCGATGGCGGATGCGTCTTTGGGTTCGCGTTTGGAAACCACCAAACGAACGTCATCGCCCAGTGCAATCATTCGCTCCAGCGATGCCACCGTCGAAACGATACGGGCATCGTAGCCAGCGCTGTTCATGATGCGTTCCCAGCCCGAGATGATCTCGGGGCGGTTCTCGAGCACAACGGAAATGGGGCGGTTGCCGAGCGTGGCCATCTGTTGCCAACGTTTTTCGACTCGCGACATCCCCGCGAAATTGAGTTGCGGATCGGAATGGAGCAATCGAGCGATCGCGGAAGCGGCTTCGTATCGGACGGTCGCATTGGGATGGTCCACGGCTTCGACCAGCACGCTCGCGGTGGCTCCATTTCGAAGCAACGCGTTGGCCAGCGAGCGATCAAGGTCACCATCGATCATTCGAAGCATGCCCACGGCGGCGGGATCGTTTTGGGATTGCACGCTGAATTTCAACACGGGCAAGGTCCAGGTCTGCAGCACGGCGGTCGCGTCCGCATCCGCAAAGAAGCTCTGAATGAACTGTTCCCGATTCTTCGCGTCGCCCCAATCCGGATCGTTTGCGACGCGGTAGGCCAATTGAGCGGTCAGTTGAGCGATGACACTGGAGGACTCTTGGTCACCAATCTTCGCTAATCGCGAAGCCGCATCGGCCGCGTCGCGAAACGCCAGCACCCACGTTGCCGCTTGGGTTGGCTGGACGCCGTCGCGTTGAGCGTTGATCGCCCAAGCCGTGACGTTTCCGAAATCGTGTTGTGTGTGAATCGAATTGTCCATCGCGTCGGCCAGCGATTGACGCATCATCCGGATCGCCGACGCACGCAGATCTTCGTCCGCGGATGATTCCAATCGCTTGGTGAGGAGATCGATTTGCACTTCTTCTATGTTGAGAAGCTGCAACGCCTGGATGGCTTGGTTGCTGGCGGATGCTGTGCCGTACAAGGCGACTCGGCGAAGTCCGTTGATACCGGCGGACCGATCGATTTCGAGAAGCACACGCAGGCATGCGTTTCGTTGATCCGGATCGTCGGTGCGTACGATCTCGGTAATCAACGCGGCGGAAGCGGCTTCGCCCCCGCGGAACAGGGTGCGATACGCGGCCAGCTTTTCATCCGGGCTGGCGGAAGTCAATTTGGCGATCGCGGGCTGCAGACGCGTGGGGGACTGAAGATCTTTCTTGCGAGCGGCGAAGAGAGCATCCAGAGCTTGTTTGGCTGGCTCGGAGACTTCCGTTGCGAGTGAGATCCGAACGCGTTGATCGGTTCCGATCTCCGATGCAATGCGTGAGGCACGTTCGTCGGCGGGGGCATTCTCTGCCAGCGGAGAAAGCAATTGATCGACTGCGGACCAGACTTGCATGCGTGCGAGCGAATCGATGCTGCGTCCAAGGGCTTCCGGTCCGCCGGTGGCTTTCAACAGCAATTGTTCCACGGCCGGATCACTGAGGGCCGAATCGCTGAGGGCGGGATCATTTTCCGTTTCAGCTTCCTCCTGGGCGAAGGCAGGCACGCGTGTGCACAGGCTGGCTGTGGCAACACCGAAAAAGAGCAGCAGGACGATTGGGCGACTGAAGATGCGGTCAGCCATTCGGAAGGTCCACGAAATGGGCGTGAAATCAGATGAGAAGTGGCCCATTCTAATCTCTCGTTTTCCAGAATCACGCTTCTTCCGGCTTGCTCACGGCGGTTCGAGAAGGCGTGTTTCTTGGTTGTCCGGGGGGACCGAATTTGCGGGCTGCCGAGGGGCCTTCTTGGATTGCTCGCCGCGAAATTTTGCGGTTTACGTTTCGGGTTGTTCCGATTGACGCAGTTCTTCCAGCCGAGCGTGGGCTTCATCGGCCCAGGGACTGCCGGGAGAAAGTTGGAGGAAACGTCGCCAATGATGCTCGGCTTCGACGCTGCGGTGCAGGTCTTCCAAAATTCGGGCCAAGTTGTAGTGCACATCGGGGTAATCGTCGTGCAAAGCCAACGCGCCTCGATAGGCTGCAACGGCAAGCTCAAGTTGGCCGGTTTCCGCCAACACGCCAGCCAGACTCGATCTCGCTTCCACGAAATCTGGATCGACTTCCAACGCCGCGTAGTAGCGTTCTCTCGCTGCGATCGGTTCGCCGATTCGGTAGAGCAACTCGCCGATTTGAAAATGAATGTCCGATCGAACACCGTCGCGAGCCAGCACGGCGTGATAGCAATCGATGGCGATTTCCAATTCCCCGGAGTCCTCGGCTTGGTAGGCCGACAGCAACAGCTCGTCCTCTTCGTCCGCGGGAGGCTCCGCCGGAGGAAATTCCATGTCGTCCGCGCTCGACGCGATCGAAATGCCGAGATTCGTTTCATCGGAAAACGGGGCTTCGACAAAAGGGAAGCCTCCCGCTTCGTGATTCGGATCCACCGGGCGAGCGAAACGCAGGATCGTTTCGTCGGATTCAGGCGTGTCGGAATTGGATTCGGGCTCTTCCAACGCATCGAAATCGAAACGCAGTTGTCCGCCTGGCTCGATCAAGCCTTCGCCTTGACGCAGCAAGACTTGTTTGCCCTCCACCAGAATCGACAGTTGATCCAGAGGTCGGCGAAGATTGGGGACAACCTCGACCCACTGCATGATGCGTCGCTCGATCGCTTCCGGGCTGGCACCGGACGCAACCCAGGCCGCCAATCGCCGCGCGGTTGCGACCTCTTGAAAATCGAAGTACGGCAGTTTGTGCAGTGTGCGGACGGGTTGAATCAAACCGCGTCGATGCCAACGTCGAATCACACGAACTGAAACGCCCAGCAAATGAGCCAACATCGCCGGCGTGTGCAATTTGCGGATGGATTGCTCGGCGTCGACCAAACCGAGCTGTTGCCACAAATCGGTTTCATGAAGGATCTGCAGGTCAGCCAGCTCGCCACGCCGCTCGGTCGCTTTTTCGATCAGCTCAGCCTCCGCCAAAGGAGACTCCTCGGCGCCGATCACAATGCAATTGACGGACGACGATTCGCTCTCCGCAACCACCGCTCCGTAGGACCTCAGCAAATTGGTCGCTTCTCGACGATTCATTCCGCCCAAGCGACCCACAATCGCGATTCGCATTCCTGCCAACGGGTTTTCTGCGTCATCACTATCGGCATGGGCCGGGATGTCATCGTCGGACTCATCTTCCGTCGAGCCATCCTCGTTTGATGCTTCACGATCGTCGTCTCCGGACGGGGCGCTTGCCTGAAAGAATCCAGAGAGCAATTCCGCCGGTGGCATCCGCTCGCTGAAACCAAGTTCGTCGTTTGGCTCGTCCGATTCGTTCATGTCTGCGTTGCTCACGTCCGTGTTGGCATTCATGTTCGAGCTGGAAGGAATCAGAAAGGAATCAGCGTGTCGGTTGACGCAGTCACAAGATATCCGATCAATGCCGCGTCACCACACCGCTTGCGGGGTGAAGCCGATTTTCAGGCGTTTGCATTCTCAAGCGTTTGCTTCGTGCGGACCTGTCAGAGAGTCAGTATCAGGCAACGAATGTCCGTACGAGCGATGGAATGTACGTTGCGGACCAAGCCCGTCGTTCTGAATGCAGTGACTTTGCCGATTGAAGCACCGATTCGGAAAGGCTGGTTGCTAGCGGTCCCGCGGGCAATTGAAAAATGGGGCGACTTTGCGTGGCAGGTAACCGATACCGACTCCGGGCGAACTCCTTTTCCACCCTCTTCCCCTGTTCGCCATCACCTCCCAACGCACTTTCAGGTTCACCGGTCATGCTCGTCACTCGCCTTGGCAAAATCACGGTCCTCGCCGTCGCCGCCGGGGGACCCTACATCGCGTCCGAAACGGATTGGGGACGCAATGCGGCGGGATCCGTCACCAATGTGTTTCGAGCCGACGGAACCGAAGTCGCAGGATGGGGATCGGGGGAGGCACCGCTGGGCGGAGTCACCCATGATCCCGAATCGGATCGTTATCCGGTGCACTCGCACCACCAAGTCGAAACGCTTCGTGGTGTCTCGTCCAAACGATACCGCTACGAACCGGAGATCGCTCAAAAGCTGGGTGCGATGCCGGCTTCGGATCAGGCTCCCGGACTGGCGGGAAACAATGTGGCTGATTTGCGTGAAGTTTTGCGTTTCGACCTGACGACGCACGCGGTGCTCAATCGATTTTCACGAGTGTCGACGGTCTTGGCTGACTTGCAATTGGAAGGGCTGCGTGTGCCGATTGTCACCGGCACGCAAGCCACCGATTTGGCGGGCACGCTGACGTACTACTTTGATCGCACCGGTCAGATCCAACGAATTTCGCTTCACGGCTTTACCGGAGACCCGTCCCGATTGGTCACGACGCTGCAGTCGTATTACGGTTTGGTTCGGGAACCAGCGTTGGAAGCAGGCGTCTTCACCAAACGTTGGAACGGCACCCCGGTTCACTTCTTGCGATTGACGCACGCTCCGGTTGTCTTCAGCGATGCGGTGCACCAAAAGTACACGGTGTTCTTGGAACTGAACCAACCCAACTTGACCTACGGAATCAGCGATGAAGCCAAGCGGATCGTGGTCACTGACCAGTGGACGGGGCGCTGGTGAGCGTTTGCAGGCCTTCGTCCATGTTGATGAGCGGTCGGTAGCCGAGTCGCTCTTTGGCAGCCGAGATGTCAAACGAGTGATCCTTCGCAAGCTGAGCCGCGACAAAGCGAGTCATCGGCGGTTCAGAGCGACGTCCCGTCCAACGATAGATCCGTTCCAAGGTTGCCCCGATTCGATAGGCGGCTTGGAACGAGATCGACTTCTTTGGCGGAGGCACGTCATGTTGTTCGCATAGCTGAGTGATCCAGTCCCAGCAATTGACCGGTTCGTCTTGCGTGATGAAGTAGGCTCTGCCCGCTGCTCTCTCGGGTTGGTTTTGCAACGCATCGATCGCATTCAGATGAGCCGCCGCGGCGTTGGTCACATGGACCGTGTCGATCACATTTTTTCCCTCGCCAATGATTCGCAATCGACCACGACGAGCACGGTCCAAGACTCGTGGAATCAGATGCGGATCTTCGGGGCCCCAAATTAAATGCGGACGCAGCGCCAACGTTCGCAATTGGTTCGGTTGATCCGCATCCAGGGTTTCCTTTTCCGCGATCGACTTTGTGTGCGGGTAGTGACAAAGGAACTCGTCCGGATACGGTTCGGATTCGTCCACGTGGGTCTGGTCTTCGCCTCCGAATGTCACGCTGGGGCTGCTGGTGTAGACCAATTGCGACACGTCGTTTTGCTGACATGCTTCCAACACATGACGTGAGGCAACCACGTTGTTGTCAAAGTAATGCTGCCATGGTCCCCAGACGCCAGCAACGGCTGCGGTATGCACGACCACGTCAGCACCTGGGATGACTCGGGCCAAGTAGTCTTGGTCCAACAAGTCACCGCGATGGTGTTCCATGCCGTCTCGAACCAAATCCGGCGTTTCGCGTCGCGACAATCCAACGACGTCATCACCACGTTGCAGAAGTTGACGGACGATCTCCCGTCCCAGAAAACCGCTGCATCCCGTGACCACGACTCGCATCAAGTCGACTCCAGAGCGGTCGATGAAGTGGTTTCCGATGACGCGGCACCTGGATCGTTGCTTCCGTGCGAAACACGATCAGCCGGTCCGGATGTGTCCGGATCGGAGTCCTTTGCGACGGTGTCTTCGCTCGCGGGAAACTTCATGAAGACCCGAGCCAAAATCACCACCGCGATGGCGAGCAACAGTGAGCCGAACACGAACGGTGCCCCCGGAAACTCAAACGGTGCATCGTCTGATGTGAAGTAGCCGAGCAATCCGCTGGTGAAAAGCAGCGGCGCCGGAATGTTGGTCAGGCTGATCAGCGAGGTCAGTGCACCCTGCACCTTGCCTTGCTCGTCCGGGCTGACGCGTCCCGCCACCAAGCTTTGAATGGCTGGCCCCGCCAAACCGGCGAGTGAACCAAAGATCACGATGCATGGGATCATCCAACCTTGTGTGGCCAAGCCATAACCGAGGAAGGCAATGCAAGAAACACATGTTGCCATCAAAGCTGTTTTGCGTTCGCCCAAGCGTTTGATGGTCGGACGCACCATTCCGCCTTGCACGATGGCGGCCATCAATCCAACCAATGCCAAGGTCAATCCATTCGTGACTTCGTTCCAGCCAAACCGGAATCCCATCGACAGGACCCAAACGTTTTCCAAGCCGCGTTGAGCGAGTGACGAAAACATGAACGCGACCGCCAGCCCGGCAATCATGGGATAATTGCGAAGTCGCGAAACGGTTCCCAACGGGTTCATGGCCGCCAATGAAATGCTGCCACGTTTTTCCGGTGGCAGAGATTCCGGCAGGATAAAGAAACCGTAGAGCCAATTGACCAACGACAAACCCGCGGCGACGAAAAACGGCAACCGAATATGAATGCCTCCCAAGACGCCGCCCAGAGCCGGACCGATGATGAACCCCAGTCCGAACATCATGCCCACCAAGCCAAAGTTTCGGGCTCGGGTTTCTTGTGTGGAGACATCCGCGATGTAAGCATTCGCCGTGGAGAAACTGGCGCCCATCACTCCCGCAACAATTCGGCCCAAGAACAGCCATCCAACCGAAGGTGCGAGACCGGTGACGATGAAGTCGACGCCTAAACCGAACAACGATGCCAGGATGACCGGTCGCCGACCGAAACGATCCGACAGGGCACCCAGCACCGGTGCAAAGAAGAATTGCATCAACGAATAGGTCGCACCAATCACGCCGACGTAGCGGCTGGCGCGGGACGTGTCGCCGCCAACGAATTCTTTGACCAATTCGGGCAACACTGGGATGATGATCCCGATCGCCAAGATGTCGATCAGCAGCGTCAACAGAATGAACGCCATGGCCGCCGAACGTCGCTGGTGCGGAGGCGTGATCAATGCATTCTGGGGGGCAAGAGGCGGTGGGACGGCCGATCGGCAAGCCCACAACTTACGATCCGCGCGGCTCTGCGTCGAGGTGGGCGAATCGCTCCCGTCCGCAACCAAACGCGACCGAAATCGACGCTGGCAAGGACGCCCGCTCAGCCGAAGTTTGAGCGTGGTGGTCCCGGCTTTCGGACGTTTCAGTGGGCGTCTAAACTGTTTCGTTTGTCCATCAACGTTCTGTTGACGGTCGTTTGGTGTGCTGGAAGCATGCCACGCACGCAGAGCTTTCTCGCGGTGCACGGTCGTCATCGCGTTCTCGGCGTTGCCAAACGGATTTCGCTCTTACGAAGGTTCTTTCGGATGCCCCAAGGCTTCTACACTCAATGCGTCGTTGTTTTGCTGCGCGAACGCGTGTCGATGCGAAAAATTGCCGCCGCGATCGATGAATTTGAACCGTCGGACCCTCTGCCGGCGACGGCGGATTGGGCCATCGCCGGGCCTTCGTTGGTCATGGACATGGACGAAGACACGCCGGGTCATTTAGCGATCGATTTGGTCGATCATCCTTGGCCTGACGACATGGAATTCGACAACGCGGATTCTCCGGTCCGCCAAGCTTGGTCCAGTGGTTCCTTTGGACCGATCACGTTCCCCAACTCTCTGCAGCGAGCGCTCGAACAATTGTGGGTTTGGGATGACGGGAAAACCGAAGTGCCAACGCACACGCACTTTTTGCGGATCCGCAGCAGCTACGTTTTGAAAAGCGATCAAGACGACGCACCGCTGACGCCCGAAAACTACGAACCCTTTGATGAGTTGGCCTTGATCACGGAAGTCGCCGCCGCGCTCGCCGAAATGCCGCAAGCCATCGCGTACTTCAACCCCGCCGGAGAAACGATTCGGAATTCCGAGGGGTTGAATCAGGTGATTCAGGAATCGGAAGAGAATGATTTCCCGCCGCTGGATCTGTGGGCGAACGTTCGTCTGTACAGCCTCGACGACGGGTTCGCCGCGATGGACACCGTTGGCAATGGGCAGCTTGATTTGCCAGACATTGAAGCGTTGTTCTTCGCCGAGTCGTACGACTTCAACGACGTCGACGAGATGCTTCGTTTGATCACCTGCCATCTGATCGAAAGCGACGAACCGTTTGTCGATGGCGACACGGTGGAGGGGCCTGGCGGGAGGACCTGGGAAATTCATTTCCAGTCCAACAGTATCGCTGATCCGCAACGAGCGGTCCTGCGCTGCACACCGCAAGACGACCACCCGTTGCCGGAACAATTTCAAGCCACATAGCCCGCCGTCACACAGGTTGCCAGTTTGTTGAATGTTCAGGGTCCGGTGGAACCGGACCTACGTGGCGACGGGCACTCGGCAGGTAGGTTGGCTACTCATGGCCGACACCACTCACTCGACGTAGCACAGGCTGCCAGCCTGTTGAATGCTCAATGTCCGGTGGAACCGGACCTACGTGGCGATGGGCACTCGGCAGGTAGGTTGACCACTCTTGGCCGACACTGTCTCACTCTACGTAGCACAGGTTGTCAGCTTGTTGAATGCTCAACGTCCGGTGGAACCGGACCTACGCCAGCAGGTCTCACTCGCCGATGCAGATCAGGTACTCATTGCGTTGATCGCCTTCTTGGTAACCAACGCGATGATAAATTTTGCCATCGCTGATGGTGGGCGTCGAATAGACCGAGTCCCCCAATTTGTTCTTGACCACCAGTTCGAACTTGTCCGGATTCGCCCGAAAGACTGAATATTCGCCGGCTTCGTTGACGGCGAAAATGTGGTCGCCCACCAGGACTGGTGATGCGGTGAAGTCGCCGCCCAGACGAGCTTTCCACTGAGTGTCGCCTGTCTCACATTCGACGCACATGGCAACGCCGGCATCCAACGTCATGTAGAGGAAGCCGTCTTTTTGCAACATGGAAGGGACGTAGACTCGCGTGTTCACCCGCCAAGCCACCTCGCCAGAACCTTCTGCGACCACCGCCGAAATGTGATTGTCCGGGTAACCGCCACTGGAGAACACATGCGTCCCGTCTGTCACGGTCGTGGTCACGCACTCCGTGGTTGCACCTTCGATCTCCCAATTCACGTTTCCGGTAAGCGGATCCAGGCTGGTGACCAAGTCGCATCCGGTCAGAATCAATTGGTCTTTGCCGGCAACAGGCAGAACAACCGGCGAGGCGTAGTTCGGCTCTTTGGGCCGGGCGTGTCGCCAGACGACCTCGCCGGAATCTCGTTTCATCGCGACAACTTGACCGCCTTCTTTGTTGTCGGCCGTCGAAATCACCAAGTCTTCGTGGATTGTCGGAGAGGATCCATACCCTTGGTGGATGCGGTAATCACACAGTCTTTGTTGCCACCGAAGCTTGCCTGACAAGTCAACCGCCGAGGTGTAGACCGCTTTGTCGAAGTAGAAATTGACGAAAACGAGTTGCCCATCGGTGGCTGGCGTACACGAAGCCCAGGACGCCTTGGTGTTCGGTTCGCGTTGATGCGTCGTGTCGTAGGCACCTTCGTGAACGACGCAGTCCCACAGCTTTTCGCCATTGTCGCGTCGGAAACACACCAGCAACAACGACTGACGCGACTTGTCCGCGATCTGCAAGAAAACCTTGTCAGCCAGCAAGATCGGCGAACCATGCCCGCGTCCCGGAATAGCGGTCTTCCAAAGAATGTTGTCCGCCGTTTCCGCTGAATCGTCCCAAGAGAGTGGCGGAAGCGTGTCGGTGGTGGCATGACCCTGCCGTTGTTCACCACGCCACCACGGCCAGTCGGTATCTGAAAATGTTGGTGTCTCTGCCGAAGTGAATTGACACGACATTAACAAACAGACGATTCCCGTCAAAAGCATCTTTCTCATTCCATCATCGCCCTGTTTCACCGTGTTGACAATCATCGTGATAGAACCCGCTCGATTCGCAAATGATTGAATTGAAAAATCTTCTGGTTGCGTGGCGGAACAGTATATCAAGCCACTTCTTCACGCGTGGTAACCAAAGGCTCAGTGCAATTGAAAAGGAAAGCGGCCTGAATCGAAGTCGCATCCAGCCAAGTCTCGCCTGCTTTGTCATCGATTCGGTAGAAGTAAGCGCGATCAAACACGGGTGTGTGCGCCACCCTTCAGCCTCGGGACGCGACCCTCAATCCATGTGCGGCTTCACACCTGTTGATTTTTGAGTGTCGCCTGTCACTCCGCGACAGCGGCGTCGGCAAACGCTGCTTTTGCGGAGCATAAGGCAACACTGCTGAGTGTGATTCAAGAAGGTCACCAGGCCGCTAATTGACCCCGTCCGCATTTCGTCAGCTGTCGCAACTACTGAATCCGTTCGAATCCGGTTGGTGAAACCTGGTATTCCACCGGCGTTCCATCCGGGAGATGGCAGCCAACGAGGTATTGATAGGGTGGCGGGCTTTGTACTATTGCCCCGCTGAGTTTTGATACCCCATTGAAATTCTTGATCATCACGTGGTCGACGATAGAAAGTGAATGGAAATCAACAACGAACAAAACGGCTTTGGCTTCTTCTAAACGAGCTTTGGTTTCCTTCGAAGAAATCGGTTTGGCAGCATCGTATTCCAGCTTTTGGGTATACCAGAGCAACTTGGTCTCTGGCGATTCCGCTAAGTCGATCATCTTGCAATTCAGAGATCCGACCGGTGTCATGCCAAGAAATTTGAAAACGTCGTTTCCGGATTTGGATAAAGCCAATCGACAAAGCATGCTGGTGCCGAGCCGTGAATGAGCCAAGTTCTCATCTCGACTTTCAACCAAGCATTTGTAGGATTCGACGGTTTCGGTTAGCTCAGAAACCTCGGCTTTCAACGTGAGGTTCTCGCGATACGCTCGCACGAAAAAAATGGAGACAATTGAAGAGATCGTTAAAAGGAAAGCTATTAAAAGACGTTTCATAAGCCAGGAAGCCATCAAGAAGGACGCACGTGGTCCATCCATCCTACTGCAAGGGAGAGCAGCGTTACCAATCTTGCTAGCAGAGGTGCGGATGCTACTCGTGAGCACCACACACGGTTTGCATCAAAAAGGCCCGGTTGCGTTTAAAGTGGCAATGGTCAACGGGGGCCGTGCAGCATTCCCGTCCGTGCTTTCGAAGGTGGCTCGCGAGTGAAGAGGGACGCACACATGTGTCTTGCCATTCGATGCAGTGGAAGCGACACCGTGGCGACGGTAGCCAGTGTCGTGGCGGTTGCATCCTTTGGCTTGTGGTCTGATCCGGAGAAACGCTGGGACCGGCTTGCTGAATCCGGTTCAGGACAGCCTGAGCCTCGCGTTTCGTGGATAGACTGATTTCGAATGGCCGTCCTTATCGCGACGTTATCGATTGCGTTCCGGCTGACTCAATCAGCAGCCTGGAACGCGGCCGGTGAGGAAAGGAAGAGTCGTTCACATGCGATTTGTCGCGTCAGGGTTTTGCTTCGTACTTGCGATACAGTTGTTTGTGTTTGTTACTGAGGTCGACCTTGCGGCCTTGGACGTAAGCATCGACCACGCGCGAACCGGTTTCTAGCACATCGCCATCGACCAAGATCAGCGTGGCATCGCGTTCCGCGGCCAATGAACCGACTCGGTCAGCGACCCCAAGGATTTCAGCGGGGGACTGCGTGATGGCACGAACGGCTTCTTCGTGAGGCAAACCGTGAGCCACCGCAACGCCAGCATGATACGGCAAGTTGCGAACGTTGGATGCTCCGCCCGGATACCCGGCACCTTCGCCCGCGATGGCGAAACGCACACCCGCGTCACGCAACTTGGCTGGCAATGAATACAACGCGTCGACCGCATCATGTCGCCGACGAGGCAAACGGTAGGTGGCAATCAAGATCACCGGAATGTCATGAGCGGTCAAACGATCGACGCAGTGCATCGCGTCCGCACCACCGCACAGCACCATTGGAATTTGCCGTGAAGTGAAAAACGAAATCGCGGAATCGATGGCAGCGAAACGATCGGCTTGGACGAACACGGGAAGCTTGCCTTCGATGACCGGAACCAGGCTCTCCAATCGCACATCGGATTGGAAGCCAGCACCGTCGCGGTCTTGCTCCGCATAACGTCGGGCTCGCTCCAGCAACTCATCCAATTCGCGAATTTTGTCGTTGTAGCGTTTGGCGTTTTCTTTGGTATCGCCGCCTCGCGGAACAAGCGAATCCCAGTTAATGCACATGCCTGCGGGACCACTGAGCAGCATGTCTCGCGCGGACCATCCATCCAGTTGCAGCACTCCGGATTGCCCTTGCAGCAAACGACCGCCGGGCACCACGTGAGTCATCAACACGCCGCCGGAACGAGCCACCGGAATCAGCTCGCTGTCCGGGTTGAACGCGACCCACGAACGAACGTTCGGATTCATTTCGCCTCGCTCCACATTGTCGACCGTCACGTCCACCGCCGTGATTTCTCGAAGACCAAGATCGGTGTAGGCATCGATCAATCCGGGATAAACGTGTTGTCCGGAAGCATCAACCAGCATGGCATCGCCGGGAATCGCAACGGAGGCACCCACCGAGACGATTTTGTCTTTGCGGAAAAGCACCGATCCATTCTCGATGACGGAACCATTGCCGACATGCAGCGTGGCATGCTGGATCACGACGGGCTGAGTTTGAGGCTTTCCCGGAATGATGTCGTGAGCGTGAGCCGTCGTTGACAAGTATGATGCGATGGCACATCCGACCAACATGCCATTCAACGTCGACAACCATGAACCAACCAATCGATTCATCGTGGATGTCACCGGAGCGAGAGTGGTAGGAACGTTCATCGGCGTGCCTCCGTCTGTTGAGTTTGAGCGTTTTGTTGGGCGCCTTTGGAGTTGCAGTATTCGTCGTACCGCAACCAGCGTTCTTCTTCCGCGAGTTCAACGTGGCGAGAGGACTTCTGTGAACTCGGTGGTGCGTTGTCGGACTTGGGTTTGCCGTCAAGCAATTCTTGAATCAGCTCGTTCCGCCAAGCTTCATCGCGTTGCTGCAACTCCGCGTTGTCTTCCAATCGGAACATGGGGCGTCCGTCGATCCAGGTTTGTTCACAGCGAGTGGTGGTCGCCATCGGCGGGCCGCTCCAGACCACCAAGTCCGCATCTTTGCCGACTTCGATGGATCCGACGCGATCATCAATGCGAAGTTGCTTCGCGGGGTTCAACGTCACGAACTTCAAGGCTTCCGTCGCGGGGACGCCGCCATACTTGATGGCTTTGCCGGCTTCCGTGTTCAGGTGACGACCGAGTTCCGCATCATCGCTGTTGTAGGAAACGACAATGCCGCGGTTGTGCATCAGCACACCGTTGTAAGGAATCGCGTCGTAAACCTCGAACTTGTAAGCCCACCAATCGGCGAACGAAGACGCCATCGCACCATGTTCGGCCATCCGATCAGCGACCTTGTAACCTTCCAAAATGTGCTGCAGCGTTCCGATCTTGATGCCGAATTCGTCCAGCACGTCGAGCGTCGCCATGATTTCGTCTTGTCGATAGCTATGGCAGTGAATCCAACGGTCGCCGTTTTGGATTTCCATCAGAGCTTCCATTTGCAGGTCGATGCGAGGCGGCAGCGTTTCGCGATTGCCGGAATTCCACCGACGATGTGCCGCCGCATATTCGCGTGCCGCCAAGAACTGATCGCGAAGCAATTGTTCGACGCCCATTCGCGTGTTCGGATAACGCGAGGTGTTTCGTTTGACGTTCTCGCCCAGAGCGAACTTGATGCCGAGCGGTGCGTCTCGAAAACGGAAGTCATCCATGGAGTCGCCCCAGCGAAACTTGACGACTTGGTTTTGTCCGCCGATCGGATTGGCTGACCCGTGAAGGATGTTGGCCGTGGTGACACCGCCTGCTAACTGGCGATAGATCGTGATGTCGGTGTGATCGATGAAGTCACCCACGCGAACTTCGGCGGTGACCACCTGTCCGGATTCGTTGACGCCACCATCGGTCGCGGCGTGAGAATGGCAATCGATCAAACCCGGCGTGATGTGTTTGCCGCTGGCATCGATCACCAAGCATTCGTCACCGGTTGGAATGGTGATGTGATCCTCGACCGCAACGATCTTTCCGTCTTCAACCAGAACGTCCATCGGCGTTTCGGGAACCTTCAAGTTCGCTTCATCGCGACAGGTCCACACCAGAGCACCGCGAAACAGCACGCGGGTGGCGGAGGCGATGGGTTCCGAACGTCCATAGGCACCGAGTGGGCGAACGATCTGCAGCGGAGTCGCCGTTTGCGACGTGTCGGATTCCTGCGTTTCATCAGTGGGTTCGGAGGATTCGCCTTCCTCGTCGCTCGCGTTGTCCTCGTCCGTAGCAGGCTGCGGTGGCGGTTCGCTGGCGTCAGACTCGTCGTCGGAGGTGACTTCGTCGGATTCGTTGTCGGTTGTCTCTGTTTCCGTTTCCAACCAAGTCGTCTCAATTCTGCGAACCGGTTGGCCGATCGCATGGATTTCCATGGTCAGCGGGTATGCCTCGGAAACTTCCGACAACGATTTTGCCGACGAACGAACAACGATTCGGTGTGTGCCGGGCGGAAGGCTCAACGCTTGGCAAAGAGGACTGTCTTCGTCATCGCAGGTCACCTGTCCGGCGAACTGGTCGATTCGCTGAATGATTTTCTGAATCTTCAGTTTGTCGGGTTTGGGTTCGTCTTCTTTCGCGTCCTCCGGTTCTTTCGTGTCCTCGGGCTCCGTGCTTGTGTCTTCCGTGTCGGCATCTTTCTGCTCGGATGATTCGGTTTCGTCACCAGAATCACTGGCCGGCGTGGACGACTCGTTGATTCGTTGCAGTATCTCCGCCGACAGGTTGCCGCCTTTTTGCGTGAGCTTCAGTTCCGCTTCGATTTCGGCTTCGGCGGGCAACAGCAACTTCCAAGACCCAACCAGCGGTTGCACTTTGCTTTCACCGGAATCATGGATGTCAAAGGATTGCCCATCGACGAAGACTTTCCAAATTTTTGTGCCGTCATCAAAAAGGTCGCCCTCCGCAACGATCAGGTTGGCGGACATGCCCGCGGCAATCCGACCGTGAGTGCGTTCCAGTCCCAGCAATCGTGCGGGAGTGGTGGTGACCGACGCGATCGCGTCTCGTTTGGAAAGGCCTCGCTTCACGGCCGTTCGCCATCGGTCGAGGAATTTGCCCACGTCGTCCAAGCGATCGGCGGTCAAGCAAACCGTTGCGCCGCGACGAATCATTTCGCCCGGATTGGTGGGGGCGAATTTCCAATGCATCAAGGTGATCAACTCAGTTTCGCGAGCCGCATCGGGCGTCGAGACATCGGGTGCCTCGGGAAAGTTCAGCGGCAACAGCAGGACGCGGTCAAGATCACAGATCAAATCTGCTTCGCGATACTCTCGTCCGGATCCTCGAAGCATCGCTTTGAGAGAAAACTCTTGAGCGATCTTTTGTGCACGCATTGCCATGCGTTCGTTGGAAGCATCGAACACAAAGGTTGATGATGGAATCGCGGCTTGCAAACGTTGCAGTGTGGCACTTCGGTCAGGACTGGGCAGCGACGGGTTGGCTTCGTGTGCGGCCCTCGCATCGCGGTACCAAATCGCGTCGTAAAGCGATTGGCGAAGCAACGCCACCGCGCCCATTGGTGAATTGGGATAACGTTCGCCAGCATCATTGGGACGAGGAACGCTGAGTGCCGCCGTCATCCATTCCAGCTCACGCAATCGTTGCGGACCGTCGTGGGCGTTGTCCGCATCGTCATCGTTTTCGTTCAGCGACCACACCGACGGTTGGCCGCCAAGAATGCGTCCTTTCGGAGCCAACACGGTGGTGGTGAAGCCTTGCCGTCGGAGTTTGTCAGCATCTGGAATTCGCGAAAGATCTTTGACTTGACGGTTCGTGACGACGTTGGCGTTCCAATAATCATCCGTTGCGTTTGGATTCGTCAGCGAGTCCGCACCGACTTCTTGATACGCGTTGATCCAACCGGCGTAGATGGTTTTGCCGGAGCAATCCAGGACACGACATCCCGGAGGAGGTTGCAACGAATCTCCCACCGCAACGATTCGACCGCGGCGGATCAACACATCGCCCGTGGAGTCATCGGCCTCGGCATCTTCATCCGTTGTCGGACGTTCCGACACAGCGTCTGGTCCGACGATCAATGTGGCATTGGTCAGCAGCAGCGTGTCAGGAGCATTGGATCGCAACCCAACGGTGGGTTGGACGTTGCGAATGTCTTGAGCGGAGGCCAGCGGAATTGTCGCGGCGATCCAAAGAGCAAACGCGAATTGGCCCATCACGGTTGGACCCAGGCAATGAAACGGTCTCAAGGAACTCACTCGACGAAAAAGTGGACAACGATCGTTGAGGGGAAACCAATGGGGAGAGCCTGCTGTGAAATGCAGATTGGTCCTGGGCAGGATAGTCGCTCGGCGGCGGTGACGCGAACCACTCGCTACGAGGACGAGCCTGCCCGCCGAATGGCCCGAGTCAGCAAACGATCAAACGTCGAGGCAAATGCCTTTTTGTCTTTGGGACCGTACGGCGCACTCCCGCCGGTTTCCATTCCGGCACCACGCAGTTCGTCCATGAAGTTCCGCATCGAAAGGCGACTGGCGATGTTCGCGCTGGAGTATTCCTCGCCGCGCGGGTCCACGACCGCCAAACCTTTGTCCACCAACATCCCCGCCAACGGGAGGTCGGCTGTGACCGCGAGTTCCCCCGGTTCGCCGTGACGCACGATGTATCGGTCGGCTTGATCGGCACCGTCGCGCACGACGACGCAGCGAACGGTGGTCGCATTGGCCGGAGTCGTCACCATCGAATTGGCGACCAAAATGGTTTCGATTTGCAAACGATTCGCGGCACGAAAGACCACCTCTTTGACATCACGAGGCGCGGCGTCGGCATCGATCCAAATTTTCATCGTGGCGTTTCTTCCCGCAATACAACACCTTTCCTGCCAAACCGAACTTGGATCCATCTCGAAGCCCGCTTCGCGTCCACAATGGTGTGGCCGTTCGGTTTAAACTAGCCGGTTCCTACCAAGTTTCCCACCTCCTACCACGGCTCCGTCATGATTCACACGCCGGGATTGCGCAGCTTCGAGCCCCCGCATCGGTTGTCCTCTTTGTCATCACGTTTTCAATCGTTCGCTCGCAAGCGTATCCCGTTGAAGGCTCGGCTTCCGTTCAAGGCTCAACGCGACGCGGTGAAAGTTTCGTTGATTGCGTTGACGTTGGTCTGCGGTTTGGTCGCGACCAATACGGTGGCCGCACAAGACGCGAAGAAGAAACGCCCCAACATCGTGTTTGTCTTTTCAGATGACCACGCGTTGCAAGCCATTGGGGCTTACGGATCCAAAATCAATCAAACGCCGAACTTGGATCGTATCGCCAACGAAGGCGCCGTCTTTCACAATTCGTTTTGTGCCAACTCCATCTGTGGGCCATCGCGAGCTTGCATCTTGACGGGCAAGCACAGCCACATCAACGGTTTTCTTCGCAATGGCAATCGCTTCGACGGAACGCAGATGACGTTCCCCAAGCTGTTGCAGGATGTGGGTTATCAAACGGCGTTGATTGGCAAGTGGCACCTGGGTACCGATCCCGTCGGCTTCGATCATTGGGAGATCCTGCCGGGGCAAGGCAACTACTACAACCCAGACTTCATCCAAATGGATGGCAGTCGAAAACGGTACACGGGCTACGTCACTGACATCATCACGAACAACACTTTGGATTGGTTGAAGAACCAACGCGACGCAGATGAACCCTTCGTGCTGATGTGCCAACATAAAGCACCGCACCGGAACTGGTCGCCTCCGCCCCGGCACTTTGATCTCTACAAAGGCGTTGAGATCCCCGAACCCGATTCGCTGTTTGACGATTACTCAGGACGCACCAAGCTTCTGAACGAAAGCGAGATGTCTTTGGAGCGGCATTTCTACTGGGGGCACGACATGAAGTTTCATGGAGAGAGTCTGTTCCCCGAGCACTTCCTGGCGCGTTTGGGCAACGGCGAATACCGCCGGATGAATGACGAGCAAAAGGCCGAATGGGATGCGGCGTACGAACCCGAAAATCAGAAACTGATCGCCGACATGCAAGCCGGCAAGATGTCCAGCAAAGACGTCACGAAATGGAAGTACCAGCGCTACATGAAAGACTACCTGGGGTGTGTCCAAGCGGTCGACGATAGCGTGGGTGAGTTGTTGGCGTACCTGGATGAGTCCGGTTTAGCTGAAAACACCATCGTGATTTACAGCAGCGATCAAGGTTTCTACTTGGGCGAACATGGTTGGTACGACAAACGATGGATGTTCGAGGAATCATTGCGAATGCCGTTCTTGATCCGTTGGCCGGGCGTGATTGACCCCGGTACGCAGAGCACCGCGATGATTCAAAACATCGATTACGCACCAACGTTTTTGGAAATCGCGGGAGCTGAAATCCCAGAGTCGATTCAAGGTCGCAGCATGGTGTCCATGATGCATGATGATTGCCGAGCCTCGACGACTTGGCGCGACGCTATTTACTACGCGTACTACGAAAACGCGGCTGTGCACATGGTGCCGGTCCACGATGGCGTGCGAACGGATCGCTACAAGTTGATGTTCTTCCCACGTGGCCGACAGTGGAACTTGTTCGATCTGGAAAAGGACCCGCAGGAGATGCAGTCGGTGCATGACGATCCGGCGTACGAAGCCATTCTGGCTGGACTGCAGAAACGCTACTACGATCTGCGGGATTTGTATGACGTCAACACGGCGGTGATTCCGGCGACGCGCGGCGATGAGCCTGGTTGGCAGAAACGCAACGCTTCCATGAACAAGTTGGCGAAGACCGCGAAACCGAAGTTGGCGTTCATCGGTGATTCCATCACCCAGGGATGGGAAGGACGTGGCAAACAAGTTTGGGCTGACAACTACGCCCAGTACGACGCGATCAATCTTGGGATCGGCGGTGACCGGACCGAGCACATCATTTGGCGTCTGACGCACGGTAACCTTGGCAAGATCAAGCCTGAGGTCGCCGTGTTGATGATCGGTACCAACAACACCGGCCACTTCATGCAAGACCCAACGCAAATCGCGGACGGTGTCGAGGAAATCTTAGACATTTTGCGTGAGCGTTTGCCGAACACCAAAGTGGTGCTGCAGGCCATTTTGCCGCGTGGGAAATCGGAGTTGGATTTGCAGCGTTTGAACAACATCGCGGTGAATGACCGCATCGCGAATTTTGCCGACGATGAACACGTGGTCTACGTGGATCTGGGGGATCATTTCCTGAACGAGGACGGAACGATCGACCCAGCCATCATGCCCGATTATCTGCACCTGTCCGAACGCGGTTACGAAATCTGGGCAGAAGCCTTGGCCCCCACGCTTGAGTCCCTCGGGCTGTGAGGTCTGAGGTCTGAGGTCTGAGGTCTGAGGTCTGAGGTCTGAGGTCTGAGGTCTGAGGTCTGAGGTCTGAGGTCTGAGGTCTGAGGTCTGAGGTCTGAGGTCTGAGATTGTCGCGGATCGCTCCGCGGTCCGCGCTCGAACACGTTGCAAAAGTCGGCCGCACCCGGCCGACTACCAGAGTAGAACATTTGTCTCAAATGTTCCGCTGAACCAATTGGCATCGCCGCGTCACGTACTCCTCGCATTTTGTAGGTCATGGCCCCGCCTGACGCTTGGTGATCATCCGATTGATTTCGCTTGTCGTTCAATTGGATGACTGGAGACCTCGCTTTGTTGTCACAAAGCATCGGCCGGGGCGTCATGTGAGACATGGCCTACGGCGGTCATTCAACCCACGCGACAATTCGCTTGGATTGAGGTGGCGGTGGAGGCAGCAATCTCGGTACTCTCGGCAGCTCGGACCGCCTCGCCTCTTGGAACTCATTCGCTCATTCAGATGAAGATCGCACTGGCCTTTTCCGGTGGAGGCGTTCGCGCCACGGTGTTTCATCTTGGCGTGCTCGCGCGACTGGCACGCGAAAACCTGCTGGGGAATGTCTCTTCCATCAGCAGCGTCTCCGGCGGATCGTTGGCCGCGGGATTGGTGTTCGCGACCACCGGGCATCGATGGCCGTCCAGTCACGAGTACCTGCACGAAGTCGTGCCGGAAATTTTGCGGCTGCTGACCACTCGAAACTTGCAACGATCGTATGTTTTGAAATCGTTGATGTTTCCGTGGCAAATTCTCAGCGGCCGAGCCTCGGTTTTGGGGGACGAATTGGAACGCCAATGGAACATCCAAGGCGACCTGTCCGATTTGCCGGAGTCACCTCGTTGGTTGATCAATGCGACCTGTTACCAGACCGGCAAGAATTGGCGGTTTGAACGTGACTTGATGGGTGACTATCAAACCAAATACATCGTCGACCCGAAGTTTCGGTTGTCCCATGCGTTGGCAGCCTCCGCGGCGGTTCCTGGGTTGATCGGCCCGTTGATTCTGAAATCCAAACACCATCGTTGGAATGAATTCCGCCATGACGAGTGGAAATCGATTCCGCCCAAATACAAACGTCTGCATCTGTGGGACGGCGGCGTCTATGACAACTTGGGTGTGGAGGCTCTGTTCAAGCCTGGATTGGGGTTGGCTGATGGAAGCGACTTTTTAATCGTGTGCGATGCATCGCGTCCGTTGGCACATGAGACACGTCGGTCACGTTGGCGGCCAGGCTATTTGAAAGCCTCGATGCGGTTGATCGATGTCGCGACGGATCAGGTCCGCAGCCTCCGAGCCAGAATGCTGATCGAATACTTCAAGCAAAACCCTGGCACCGGCGCTTACCTGCGGTTGGGATTGAAGAACAAACGTCCGGGTCCCCAAAGTGAATCGCCGTTGTCATCAAGCGACCCCGCTCTTCAGCGTGCAGGCAAATCTGCCAGCAAGGCTCATTGGAACGAGCAACCATCGCTCACCGATGACGAAGTCAAACGCGTTGCGAAAATCGAGACGACGCTGCGACGTTTGAGTCATCATGAATTCAGCCTGTTGTTTCGCCATGGCTATGAAGTCGCCAATGGCACGTTGGCTCGCTACGGTGGTGAATCACTCGACCAAATCCCGCGTCATCGAGTGCGTTTGCGAGCCGCGTGAATTCGGGGCATCGGATTCACACACTCATCGATGAAGAAACCGTGAACCGCGGGCTTGGGGGTCAGGCAACGAGGCCACAGGTTGCTAGAATTCGGCCCAGCAACGGGGCCAATCTCGTTGTTTTCTTCGTGCCATTCACGCTCACCTGCTCATGACGTCTGGTTCTTCCTCCGGTCCCAACGAACTACGCCGCGATGTGGGATTGTTCGGAGCCATGATGATGGGGCTGGGTTCCATTGTGGGAACCGGAGTGTTCGTCAGCATCGGAATCGCGGCAGGGATCACCGGGCCATCGGTGGTCTTCGCCATCGTGGTGGCGGCTTTGGTCGCGACGTTCAATGGATTGAGCAGCGCTCAATTGGCGGCACAGCATCCGGTCAGCGGCGGCACCTACGAGTATGGCTATCGATGGTTGTCGCCATCGCTGGGATTCGCGGCCGGATGGATGTTCTTGTGTGCAAAATCCGCGTCCGCAGCGACCGCCGCACTGGGGTTTGCCGGCTATGCGTTGCAACTATTCCATGTGGAACGAACGGAATGGATCGTCCCGTTGGCTTTAGGGGCGGTGGTTGTCATTTCGGCGTTGTTGCTCGGTGGGATTCGTCGCTCCAATTGGGCGAACATCGCGATTGTCAGCACGACGTTGATCTCGCTCGCGGCGTTTGTTCTAGCCGGTTTGCCCAGCGTTTTCCGCGAAGGAGCGAGTCAGATGACGCCACTGTTCGCTTCCTCGGAGGCTCCCACTGCGATGCGGCAATTTCTGGAAGCTTGTGCGTTGATGTTCGTCGCTTACACGGGCTATGGTCGAATCGCGACGTTGGGGGAAGAAGTCCACGATCCAAGACGAACGATCCCGCGAGCGATCATCTTGACCTTGGCGGTTTCGTCATTGTTGTACGTCGTTGTCGGTGGAGTCGCGGTAGCGGCGTCGGGCACCGAGTTGTTGAGTGGTGAGGCTTCCCAACAAGCTGCGCCGTTGCAGTTGGTCGCGGATTCGCTGAACGTTCCTTTGGTTGGGACGCTCGTTTCCATTGGAGCCGTCACCGCGATGTTGGGCGTGTTGTTGAATCTGATCCTCGGGCTTTCTCGGGTCGTTTTCGCGATGGGACGGCGAGGCGACTTGCCCTCCGCCGCGGCAAACGTTTCATCGACCAACGCGACACCGAACGTCGCGGTGGTGTTGGTTGGGATTGGCGTTTCCGGATTGACGTTGATCGGAGACGTCAAGACAACATGGTCTTTCAGCGCATTCACCGTGCTGGTGTACTACGCGTTGACAAATCTCTCCGCGACGCGGTTGACGAAAGAGGAGCGGTTGTTTTCTCCGGTCATTCCTTGGTTGGGCCTGCTGTCGTGTCTGGGGCTCGCCTTTTGGGTGCAGCCGGAGATTTGGCTTATCGGGCTGGGGTTGCTGATCATCGGTTGGGCGTTTCAAGCGATGATGCGAAAGCTGAATGCTCGCAACGTTCGGTGACAGAGTTTCTCAGGTTGATGTGGCTCAGGCGGGTGATGTGGCTCAGTCAGGCGATTGCAACTCTTGTCGCAGTGCCGCCATGGTTTCTTGTTGACGTTTTGAAACGAACTGCCGTGCCTGTTCCGTTTTTGCTAAAGCATCCTCGCGAGCGGTGACCAAACTCATGACCGTTGGCACCAAGCGTTCACGATCGGACACCGAGTCCAGGTCAAACAACCAATCGCCCAGCCCGATGTCTTGCCACATGAATCCTTTGGTGGTTTGTTCTTCGAACCGGCAGACGATGGCGGGAACACCGTGGCCGATGCACATGATCGGCGAGTGCATTTCATTGCCAAACAAGCCCGCACTTTGCGTGTAGACGCTGACCGCTTCGCCGGTGAGCCAATAGTTGGGCCGCCACACGACCTTGGGTAAGACGTCGTTCGGCAAGCGATCCATCAGCATTTCTTTGCCAACGGCCATCTGCGTGCGATCTTCCGGACAAACCAAGACCTTGTGGTCCGTTTCGCGAGCGATCCGAACGATGGCCTCTCGCAGCAACACATGATCGTGTTCCTTCATGGCCTCGTTCCGAGTGTGTTTGATTGGATCGAATTTCCGGCCTTTCTTGATGGTCCAGTAGGGCGTGTAACGAAGTCGCGGAATGCAGCAAAGGAACTTTCCTGGTTGCAGTTGATTCGCTTCGAGGAAACGATCGGCCGCGGGTTTGTCTCGCAGGTCACACGCGAAGGCACCGTCGGGACCGAACTCCATGATGGGTGATGACGCACCAAGACGCTTTGCCAAGTCCAGTGACTTGCTGTCGCGGAAGAAGACGAAACGTGCCTGCGACAGCACGTCGACCGAACGAGCCATGGCATCCTCGTCACGGTTGCTCGTCGCCGAGGACTTTTTCATTGGGAACGTGATTCCATAGATGCCGTAAGGTTTGCCGGTCTCTTCGTGCCACCGAACCAAGTCTCGTTCCGCGACGATGGACGCACCGGATCCATGCAGTAGAAAGTCGCATTCTTGGAAGGCTTGTTGAAGTTCTTTTGAACGCGGTTTGGCGATCTTCAGTCGGGGGAATTCGGTTCGCAACAACGCTTCCACTCCGTTGTCCACGTTGGATGGCCACAGCGTGACTTCGGCTTCGGGAAGATGCTCGCGCAGCAAGCTCAGCACGCCAGGGGTGTGAGCGATGTCGCCGATGTTGACGGTCTGCCACGACGATCGAAGCAGAATGCGTTGGGGCGATTCACCCGATGCTGCAAACAAAGAACGCAGAGGGCTCAAGTTTGCCGAGCAGCCGACGGATGCTGCCGCCCCGGCGATCAGGCGACGACGAGAAAGCGAGACGCGAGGTGGGGTGTTGTTGGAAGGCATGAAAAATGGCGGGGAAAGGTGGGGCAGGCTGCCGTAGGAAAGTGGGGCAGGCTGTGTTGCGGGAATGCCAATCGTAGTTGAGTTTTGAGCGTGAAGTCGTGGTCGAGGACCGAAGCCAACGAGAATCGAAGAAAGTTTTGGTTTTTCCTGTCATGATTTCGGGGCACCGGATAAGGAACCCATGAAGGCAAATTTTGGGAGTGAACGTGGACGATTCAACACGCAACGCGACACGACTGTGGACCTCGGCTCAACCGATGGTGGCCGCATTTGTGGCTTCTGTTGTGAGAGACCGGCGCGATCGAGAAGACGTGATGCAAGAAACCGCTTTGGCGGTGCTGAATTCGTTCGAGGCCTATGATTCGTCGCAGCCTTTTCAAGGTTGGGTGATTGGCGTGGCTCGCAACCAGATCGGTTTGTACCTGCGTCGCCGTCGGCGGGACCGATTGGTGTTCAGCGAAGAGACCGTGACAAATCTGCAGTCGGCTTTCGAACAAACACCGGCTCCAGATGAACTGGATCACTTGCCGGGTTGTTTGGAACAGCTACAAGGACGTTCGAAGGAACTGTGTGATCTGAGGTACAAGCACGGATTGAAGCCGGCGGCCATCAGTGATCGTGTTGGCATGTCGGCCAATTCGGTGGCAAAGGCTTTGCAACGCGTTCGCGAACAATTGCGTTCCTGCATCGAAGCGAAGTTTGCATCAGAAGGAGTCACAGGATGAGCGACTCCATGCAAACATTGATTCACGCCTACTTGGATGAATCGCTGACAGCCGAACAGTTCCGCGAACTGCAAACTTGGATCAATGCCGACCCGGCCAACGCGAAACAATTCGCACAGCAGGTCTATCTGGATGAACGATTACACGCCGAGATCAGCTGGCAACAATTCAGCGAAGACGAGAGCAAACCAAACGAATTCACTTCCGTGAAAACCCGACCCGAGTCGGTGTCGCTCTCAACACCCAGCCCAGCGAAACCCGAGCGTCGTTGGGCGTGGATCGCGACGGTCGCGGCGGGATTGCTGTTGGCACTGAGTTGGGCACTTTGGTCAGACGCTCCTTTGCCGAATGGGCGTGACATCGCGGAAAAGGGCGATTCCACTCGACCATTGCTGGTCGAGTCATCGGACGCTGAGATCCAGGACAACGCCGTTGCAACGCTTGCACAAATTCGCGATGCGGTGTGGGAGCCAATCTCCGACTCCGACGGTGACGTTGACCGGCGTGAAGGTGATCGCTTGGGCGTGGAAACACTGCGTCTGCGATCCGGAATCGTTCACTTGGAATTTGACAGCGGTGTCGAAGTCATTTTGGAAGGCCCCGCTTCGTACGACATCCAAACGATGGATGAGACTCGCTTGGCTTACGGTTTGTTGACCGCGACAGTCCCACCGGGAGCAGAAGGATTTCGAGTCGACACACCATCGGCGCAAGTCATCGATTTGGGAACCGCGTTTGGGATTGAACTGGACCGTGATGGATTGTCGAAAGTTTCGGTGTTTGATGGTGAGGTCGAGGTGGTTCCCGAGGGGCAAACCACAAAACGATTGCTGATAGAAGGCGAGAGCATCGAATTGCAGTCCGACGGAAGTATGAACGACATCGCGTTCGAACCACGACGTTTTGAAAGACTTTGGCCGATGGTCAGTGGCATCGTGAAGTCGAGCGGCGCGTTCCGATTCGCCCCGCCTTGGCCGCGACAGGTCAAGCGTTTGCAGAACGACGAACACGTGTTCGTTTTGCCGGAAGGTTACGCGACGCGATTGGTGGCTCCGTGTGCCATCGATTTCTCGGAGCCGGGACTGTACGAAAACGAAAGCCAACTGTCGCCTTCGGAGATTCCAACGGATCAACGAGTCCGATCGTTCTTGCTGGTGTTCAATCCGGTGCCACCCAAATCCACGGATGGTCGTCCACGTCGATTGACGATGCGTGATTTGGAAATGATCGAAGGCAGCATCACGTTCCAACATCCAATCCTGGGTGTGATGGTTCGCGATGAAACTCTGTTTCAATCCGATGGCCGTTTTTCCATGCGAAGCGCGTCCACGGTGCCGTTGCAACAAGGATTGGAATTGAAGCCATCTCGTTTGAGCGATTCCATCACGTTGAGTGACGACCGCCGAACCTTGAAGTTGAAGTTGGCCGGAGTGGGCCGACGGGGCGACCAAGTGCGAGTGATTGTGGATGCAGCGATTCGCCGTCGCCCGTCAAGAAGACCTTCACACCATTAGCCGCCAACCTTCCAGCCGCCGCTCTTCGAACCGCCGATGTTTCAGTCGCGATCTTCTTGATCGTCGTAATCCAAACCAATTGTTGTTTTTCCTTTGTCCTTTTTGTTGTTTTGACCACCGGAGAGAATGATGAAATCCACTCTGTCGACCCCTGATCAAACTGTGTCCCAACCCCAACGCCGCGGATTCCTCGTGAAGCTTGTTGCGGCGGGATTCGCTTTGCCAGTTGTTTCGTCCGTCGCGAATGCACAGAACCCCCGTCGGAAAGGACAGATGGAAGACGGAGCTGAACGTCGTCGCGGAATGGCCGGGCAGATGGATCCATCGAAAATCGCGGCCCGCTTGATCAAAGAACACGACAAAGATGGCGATGGTGCTCTGAACGAGGCTGAGTTGGTTGCTGCGTTGACTGCGATGCGAAACTTGCGTGGTCAAGGCATGCGAGGTCAAGGCATGCGTGGTCAAGGCATGCGTGGTCGGGATGGCAAAGAAGGTGGACCGCAAGGTCGCGGTCGAAACGTGCAAGCGGAAGACAAGGGTGTGACTCCCAAACGCCCCGGTCAATGATCCAGCAATCGAACCGCGGATGAGTTTGCTTGTCCGCGGATCGTTGATTCACCGCCACTCTTCTTCGTCTCTTTTCTTTGCCAGCGGATTGAACCTCATGCCTGCACTTATCAAAAGGTGCCTGACGATTGTCGTGCTCGGTTGTGTTCCTTGGAACGCGGCCGGCGCAGAGGAATCGTCGATCACGCCTGAACAAATGGAGTTCTTCGAGAACAAGATTCGACCGGTGCTGGTGCGTGAATGCTACGAATGCCATTCCGCTGAATCCGGGAAGACTCGCGGCGGCTTGCGGTTGGACACGCGAATTGGGTTGCTGCAGGGTGGCGAGTCAGGGCCGTCGGTTGTTCCTGGGCATCCCGAAGACAGCCCGTTTTGGGATGCGATCACTTACAACGGTTGGGAAATGCCGCCGCGAGGGAAGTTGCCCGACAACGTGTTGGCGGATTTCAAAGTGTGGATTGAGATGGGTATGCCCGATCCTCGCGTCCGCGAAGCCGTGGTCGTTGAATCCACGATGGATGTGGAAGCCGGGCGAGATCATTGGGCGTTTCAATCGCTGAAACAACCGACCGTTCCAGAGGTCAAGGATTCCGGATGGGCAAAGGATGACTTGGATCGTTTCGTGCAATCCAAATTGGAGTCCAACGGTTTGTCGCCCGCGGAAGAGGCTGATGCAGCGACGTTGCTGCGTCGTTTGTCGTTTGACTTGATCGGTTTGCCACCGACCCCGGACGAAGTTCAGCAGTTCCTTGATGCGATGGCCGATGATCGCGAAACCGCGGTTGCTGAAAAAGTGGATGAGTTACTTGATAGCCCGCGGTTTGGCGAACGTTGGGGACGGCACTGGATGGACGTGGCTCGCTATGCCGAGTCATGTGGCAACAGCACAAACAATACCTTCCCACACGCTTGGCGTTATCGCGATTACGTCATTGATTCGTTCAACGATGACACGCCGTACGATCGATTCATCGCGGAACAAGTCGCCGGGGACTTGTTGCCCGCCAAGACGGATCAGCAGTGGCAGGAAAACTTGATCGCCACCGGTTTCTTGGCACTGGGGACCAAAAATCTAATTGAACGCAATCCACGGCAAGTCACCGCTGACATCGTGGACGAACAAATCGACACGGTTTCCAAAGCTTTCTTGGGTTTGACCGTTGCGTGCGCACGATGCCACGATCACAAACTGGATCCCATTCCAACGACGGACTACTACGCCATGGCGGGGATCTTTCTCAGCACGAACACGTATTACGGCACCGCCTCGGGCATTCAAAACCGAAATGCGTCGGACTTGTTGAAGCTGCCGATCGCGAACTCAACATCCGCGGGCCGAACCTATTCCGAATCTGATTTGGAAGACCTGAGAGAACGTCAGGCCAGTTTGCGTTCGCAAATGTTCGATGCGGTTCGTGATCGCGAAAATCCGTCCCAACAGCAAATGGTGATTCGTCTGCGAGCTCAGATGGCGCAGATCCAAGGCGTGCTAGCAGAAGTCAACGACGACGGCACGCCGAAGTCACTGGCGATGGGAGTCCAAGAGGCCAGCGACTTCCGAAACGCACCCGTGTTGGTGCGGGGCGATGTGGAGTCACCCGCACAAGAGGTTCCACGCGGCTTCATCCAAGTCTTGCCGCACAGCGAAGCGTATCAAATCCCCGACGAGAGCAGCGGTCGCATGGAGTTGGCGAAGTGGCTGGCCGACGAGAAAAACCCGTTGACCGCTCGCGTGATGGTGAACCGAATTTGGTTGCACCTGTTTGGCGAAGGCATCGTGTCCACGCCGAATAATTGGGGGCTGACCGGACAAGAACCAACGCATCCTGAATTGCTCGATCACCTTGCGATTCGATTCATGGACAATGGATGGTCGGTCAAGTCCATGATTCGCGACATCGTTCTTTCGCGCACCTATCAAATGAGTTCGCGAATGAATGAGGATCACTACGAGATCGATCCCGAGAACCGGTTGCTGTGGCGAGCCAGTCCGCGGCAATTGGATGCGGAATCGCTTCGCGACGCGATCTTGGCAATCGGCGGATCGTTGGACTTGCAGCGTCCTCTCGGTTCACCCGTCGCACGATTTGGAAACAACCGAGTCGGGCGGACGTTGGACGCCTCGTTGATGGACGGACTGGACGATCATCGTTCGGTGTACTTGCCCATCTTGCGAGACGCGTTGCCGCGATCGCTGTCGTTGTTTGATTTCGCAGATCCCAGCATGAGCAATGCGAAGCGGGATGTTTCGAACGTGCCCACGCAAGCGTTGTACTTGATGAACGATTCGTTTGTCATCGACAACGCGAAACAGCTGGCTCGGCGGTTGATCAACGACAACGGAAATGTTCGCGAAGGCGTGATGCACGCGTTCCTCACGATCTATGGGCGTCCGCCAACACGTGAAGAGATCCAAAGCAGTTTGGAATTCTTCAGCCGCTTTCGTGATACCTCAACACGACGTTTCCGTCGCGGGGCCACGCCTTCGGATTTGGCTTTGACCGCATTTTGTCAGGCGTTGATTGCGTCGGCCGAATTCCGTTCGCTGGACTGAACTGTTTCTCTTCTTTGCTTTTCTCTCTTTCTCTTTCCAAGGTGTCGTGATGACCGATCCCAATGTGAGCTCTCGCCGCGGAGCACTGAAAACCATCAGCAGTGGTTTTGGCTATCTCGCGTTTGCCGCTCTCGCCACGGAGCAAGCACGCGCGAGCAATCCGCTGCAGGTGAAGCCGGCACACTTTGAAGCGAAAGCGAAACGTGTGATCTTTTTGTCGATGCGTGGTGCACCGTCGCACGTCGACACGTTCGACTACAAACCGCAGTTGATCAAAGACACGGGTAAAGTCGGCAAGTATGGCGGTTCCGGACGGTTGCTCGGATCGCCTTGGGAATTTCGTCAGCGTGGCAAAAGCGGGCTTTGGATCTCGGACCTGTTTCCGGAATTGGCATCGCAGTCGGATGAGCTTTGCTTGCTTCGCGGAATGCATTGTGATCAACCCAACCATCCGCAAGCCACCACGCAAACCCACACCGGAAGCTTTCAGTTTCCACGTCCTTCGATGGGCGCGTGGACGTTGTACGGTTTGGGGACCGAGAACGAGAACCTGCCTGGTTTCATCGTTCTCAATCCGACGGCGGGTGACAGTGGGAACTACGCCAGTTCGTTTTTGCCAGCGATCTATCAGGGCACCAAAATGAATCTCGGCGGCCGCGGTCGAGGACGTGGAGGCTTTGCCCAAAACATGATGCAAGCGGCCGATGAACGGCGGCGGGCGATGCAAAGAGGGATGGAAGGTGGCATGCGCCGCGGTCGTGGGATGCGTGATGCGATGGTGGGCGAACGGATGGGGATGCAGGGAAGACCCATGGCACAAATGTTTCGCGACCGAATGGGGGCTCGCGAAGACAGTGCGATTCCCAACTTGACCAACGACATGTTGGGGCCGGAACAGCAACGCATTCAACTGGATCTCATTCAAAGTTTGAACAAGAACAAACTCGATCGCGATGGGCACCAGCCTCAGGTGGAGGGCATGATCGAATCGTTTGAGTTGGCTTACCGAATGCAGTCGGAAATGCCCGAAGCGGTGGATCTGTCCGACGAAAGCGACGAGACATTGCGACTGTACGGCATCGATGGTTCATCAACGGATGATTTCGGTCGTCAGTGTTTGATGGCTCGGCGTTTGGCGGAGCGAGGAGTCCGCTTCATCGAATGCATCAGTCCCGGTTGGGACCATCATCGCAATTTGCGCGATGAGATGGAGGATCATTGTTCGCAAATCGATCGACCGATCGCGGGGTTGCTTCAAGACTTGAAACAACGTGGCTTGCTGGAAGAAACGTTGGTCATCTGGGCGGGTGAGTTTGGTCGCACCCCACACGCGCAGAACGGCGACGGTCGCGACCACAACAACAAAGGCTACACAACGTGGATGGCTGGTGGCGGCGTTCGAGGTGGGTTCAGTTACGGTGCCACGGACGAACATGGTTATGAAGCAGTGGACGGCAAATGCCACATTCATGATTGGCACGCCACCATCCTGCATTTACTCGGTCTGGACCACGAGCGGCTGACCTATCGTTACGCGGGCCGTGATTTCCGTTTGACCGATGTTCACGGAAGTGTGATCAAAGACATCGTCGGATAGTGTCGCTACTGCGAAAGGAATTCTTCGGTCAAAATCAGATCGACGTGCGCCGGTGGTGGCAAATCGGGATGAATGGGACCGAAGAACGGTCGGTGATCGACCGGGAATGCCAACGGTTGGCCCGCGGCTTCGGTTGAAGCGATGGAGTTCAATGTGGAAGGCAACAGCTCAGGCTCTGCGACCGATTCACCGGCGGGTAAACGCCTGCCGATAGGACGGGCATGCAGCTTGCCGGAATTGACGCTGTGATCCGTTGGATCGGGACCGTCGGTGGGATCATCTTTCAGCAGGATTTCGCCTTCATTCAGGCGGACGGAACGCAAATCGAGTTCCAGTTCCGGAGAACAAAGCGATTCGGGAGCGGGATCCAAATCGACGTCGATCAAGTTTCCAGTTTGAGCGTTGATCGGACGCGTTGAGAAGATGAAGGCGTGCACGCTGCCGGCTTCTTCATCCACATTGGCGATCAAGGCCGCTTGGTTGTTCCACGCGGATCCGGGGCGGATGTCGTCCTTTTGGATTTGGACTTTTTGCGGGTCGTAGTCGAAACGAATCTCCGCCGATCGCAATTCGCCGGCGTCAGAAACTTCCACCGAGGCCGTGGATTCTTGCGGAGGCAACGTGGGCGTTGCACTGACAGACACACTGGCGGTCAGTTGCCGAGCTTCCAATTTCTCGGCGGATATTTTGCGAAACACGTTTGCCTTCCTGGCACCCATCGACGTCTCCGAATCGAGCACATGATCCACCGCGAAAGCGACGAACATCCTTCGCTGTCAGTTCATGGAAGTAGCCCAGTCTGAACATTTGTGTCAACGTCACTCGGCGTCTTGGTCGGAAGATTCCAACTGCGCGACGCGGCGTTTCCAATGGCTGATGGGGGGCGGGTTCGAAGCCGCCTGCAAAGGTCTCGACTAGAACAATTGATTCGCGAACAAATGATCGATCGCGGCGTGTTCTTCGTCGTCGTTTGTGCTGTGCGTCGATGAGGGGGCGACCGCGGCCGCATTGGTTTGGACATCGATCAGGATGGGTTCGCCCGCTTCTTCGCGAGTGGACGAGGCGTCTTCATTTGCCAGCAACCCAACCAGAGGTTCGCCGCTGGCGGTGCTTTCGCTCTGGGACGACTGGGTGGTGCCGCTGCTGGCCGTGCTGGTGGAAGCGGCCGCTGCGGTGGAGCTTTGCGAAGTGTCCGCTTCCGCTTCGGCAACGGTATTGATCATGGTGATTGCGGCGGACCAATTGTCGGAACCGGGAGGCTGGACCGTGTTGGTGTGCAGTCGATTGAAGATGTATTGAGGCAGCAAACCAAGTTCGCGGAAGTCTTGGTCTTCCAATGCCGTGCCTTCGACCAGAGTCACGTCCAACTCGTTGTCCCCACTGTCCAAGTAGGCCACGGGCTGAGTTTGAAGTATTTCGTATTCGCCCGGTGCGAGATCGACGAATTCGTAACTGCCGTCTGCGTCGGTGGTTGTCTGGCGTTCGGTTCCCGTGGCGGAGTGGATCAAGGTGATCGTGACGCCTGGGATGGCTTCACCGGGATCCAAAACGTTGTCGGCGTCGGCGTCGGCGTATACAAATCCACGGATCACGTCGTCGCCAGTGGCGGAGGCAACGATGGTCAGCAAACCGTCCGTTGAGTCGTCACCGGAAACAGGAGCCGGATCGACCGCGATTTGACCCTCGTTCAAACGGACTTGCGTCAAGTCGAACACGAACGTGCTGTTGACGACCGCGTCACCGTCCACTGAAAACGGAAGTTCCACGAGGCTGCCGGATAGGTCAGCCAATTCACTGGAGGAGGAAACGAAGATGACCACCGTTCCAGCGGCATCGTCCACATTGGCGGTGATTTGCGTGTCAGAAGCGGAGCCCCAAACGCTTCCCAGTTCGATGTCATCGTCATCCAAGTCCAACATGGTGGTGTCGTAGGACAATCGGATCTCGGCACCGCGAATGCCGGCGGATGTATCGATGTTGACGGGAACGGAGACGACTTCGGCGGGAGCAGCCGTCAAATCATCCGGGATTTGAACCGCGGCCAGCAATCGACGGCCTTCCAGCGATTGAATGGCCAAGCGTCGTTTTCGAAGAGGTTTCATCAAAGGTTGCCAGAGTCTTGTTTGTATGTTCACAGCGAAAGGCGAGCGTGGAGCCACATTACGATACGGCCGGTTCATGGAGCCACGTGATCGGGTGCTGAGTGACTGGTTGCCATGCGATTGCCCACTGAGGCCACCAACGGTGTGGCAACCAAGCAGCGAGGAAAATGACCGCGAATCGATTGACCTATGCTACGGGGAGTGATCTTCCAGGTGGAAAAAGTCACCCTTCAACGATACCTCTGACGCACTGAGCCACAAAAAATTTCCAAAAAAATCTAGAAAGCCCCGTGACGAAATGGCGTGAATGTCGTCATAGATGCACCTCGGGCTCGTTTTGAGCATTCCGTTTGTCGCCAGGGACCGTGTGACAATTGACATTTCAGCAGGGACGGCAGTCTGCTTTTCAATCGACTCTGGTCGCTTAAGGTCCTTGATCTATGAAACCCGCTGTTCAGCGTTTGCTTTCTCGTCTTGCCTCAAAAAAGAATCGTCGGTCTCGCGAAACACGCCGTTTTTCCACAGGAAAAGACAGGCGACTGAAATTGGAATCGTTGGAATCGAGACGAGTTCTCGCCGCGACGATTGCCTCGTTTGATCCCACGCCATCGGGGTTCACTGCTGAACTCAGCGAAGAGGTCAACACACAACTGATCAGCCTTTACGACACCGAAGCGGGCGTTGCCGGCGCCGCCGATGTGACGTTGGAGGGAGCCACCACAGGCAGCGTACGTGGTTCACTCGTTGTAAACGGTACAACCGTCACATTCATTTCTTCGGATGGACCGCTGGCGGCGGACACCTACACAGCCACGCTGAGAAGTGCCAGCGACGCGTTCACCGACTTGGCCGATGGCGAGTTGCTCGACGGAGACAACAACGGCACCGCCGGCGGAGATTTTGTGACCAACTTCACGGTGTCCGAAACCGCCTCGTTGGTGGTGGGATTGCCGGACATCGTTCGCGGACCCACTCAATCAATTCAATTGCCCGCCGTGGGCAGCGGCAACGAACTGCCGGCTGGTTTGCCCATTCAACTGAGCAACGCGGACGGGGTCACCTCGGTCACGCTGACTTTGCAGTACGACCCGGCGCTGCTGAACATCAGCGCCGTGCAATTGGGTGAGGACGCTCCGACCGGAAGCCAAGTCGAAGCGAACTTGGAAACGCCTGGTGTCGCGACGATCACGTTCTTCAGCTTGGATCCGATGGCATCCGGTCAGGCCAACATCATTGACCTGATTGCCGACGTGCCGGAGGACGCACCCTATGGCGCGTCGCAGACTTTGCGAATCAGCTCGCTGGATGTGAATGCGGGAGCGATGGACGCGGCGGCGGATGATGCCTTGCAGGTGGTGGCGTTCCCCGGGGACGTGAACGCGAACCGTCGCTATGACGCCGAAGATGCCCGCTTGGTGGCTCGCGTGGGCGTCGAACTTGACGGAGGCTTTGTGGTCACTGACCCGACCGGCTCCGGTGAAACCTTTGTTCCGTTTGCCATGATTGATCCTGTCTTGTTGGGGGATGTCACGGGACAAGACGGTTTGAGCCCGCTGGATGCGAGTGACTTGCTCCGACGAGTTGTTGGACTCTCGACGCCAAACATTCCTGATTTGCCCGATGCCCAAGCACCGACCAGCATTTCTTTGTCGAGCAGCACGGTCGCCGAAGGCCAAGCGGTTGGCACCGCGGTTGGCACTTTGACCAGCATGGACCCGGATTCGGGCGACACGCACACTTACGCGTTGGTCGCGGGAACGGGAGACACGGACAACGGTTCGTTCACGATCTCTGGCAACACGTTGTTGACCGCTGCGGTGTTCGATGCATCGGTGCAGGACAGCTACACCATTCGGTTGCAGACCACGGACTCGACGGGACGCACCTATCAACGCGTGTTCACGATTTCGGTGACGGAACAAAACGTTGCTCCGACCGGTGTGAGCATCAGTGATTCCACCATCGCAGAAAACGAAGCCACTGGTACCGCGGTCGGTACACTGAGCACGACCGATAGCAATGCGGGTGACACGTTCACCTACAGCATCGTTTCGATTGACGGCAGCACCAGCGACACGACGTTTGCGATTTCTGGCGATGAATTGGTTGCCAGCACGTCGTTGGATTTCGAAACGAAGAACAGCTACACGGTGGTGGTTCGCACCACGGATCAAGGTGGATTGAGCTTCGATCAATCTCTGACGATCACCGTCGCGGATGCCAACGATGACCCGACCGCGATTTCCTTGAGCAACAATACACTCGCGGATGATTCGGTTTCCGGCACGGTCGTTGGCACGCTGTCGTCGACCGACGCGGACGCTTCGGACAGTTTCACCTACACCTTGGTGACCGGGACTGGCGATGACGACAATGCATCGTTCCAAATCGTTGGTGACGAACTGCAAACCGCGACGACCATCGATTTCGGTTCACAAAGCAGCTACAGCGTTCGTGTGCGAACCACCGATGCCTCGGGCGGAACATTCGAAGAAGTCTTCACGATTACCGAAGACAGCCAAGGCCCGACCGCCGTGGCTCTGGACAACTCGACCGTGGCGGAGAACGGATCGGCCGGTGACGTGGTTGGCACGTTCACCACGGCAGACCCAACGTCCGGAGACACCTTCACCTACACCTTGGTGACGGGGGACGGGGACGACGACAACGCGTTGTTCCAAATTTCCGGCGATGAGTTGCAGGCCGCCGGTGCGTTGGACGCGGAAGCCGAAGGCACGTTGAGCGTTCGCGTTCGCAGCACGGACTCGGGTGGCCTGTTCGTGGAACAAGTCTTCACGATCACGGTTAGCAGTGTGAATGAGGCGGCTACGTCGATCAGTCTGTCGGGAACGACGGTCGCCAATGGCGAAGCGAGCGGCACCGCCGTTGGTAGTTTCACCAACAACGATCCGGACACGAACGACACGTTCACTTACACGTTGGTTTCGGGCCAAGGGGACACGGACAACGCGTCCTTCACCATCTCGGGTGATCAGTTGTTGACCGCGTTCGTCGCGAATCAACAGACCCAGACCGCGTACAGCGTTCGTGTTCAGGTCGAAGACGCGGGTGGACTGACCACGGAAGAAGTCTTCACGATCACCGTGACCGAAAGCAACGTCGCTCCGACCGCAATTGCTCTGGATAGCACGACGATCGCGGAAGACGCCGACGTAGGGGCAACCGTGGGAACGTTGAGCACCACCGATGCCAATTCAACGGACACCTTCACCTACACTTTGGTCAGCGGCCAAGGCGACACGGACAACGCATCGTTTGCCATTGATGGTGGCAATTTGGTGACCGCGACGACGTTGGATTTTGAAACACAAGCGTCCTATTCCGTCCGAGTTCAAAGCACCGATCCGTTTGGATTGTCGGTGGTGGAAACTTTCACGATCACTGTGACCGATGTGAATGACGCTCCGACCGCGATCGCTTTGGACACCAGCAGCATCGCGGAAGATGCGGCCAGCGGATCGACGGTGGGCTCGTTGAGCACAACCGATGCGGACTCGGGTGACACATTCACCTACGCGTTGGTCAGCGGCGAGGGCGACACGGACAATGCTTCGTTCACGATCAGTGGTTCGGACGTTGTCACCGCGACGGATTTGGATTTCGAAACTCAATCGTCCTACTCGATTCGCGTTCAAACGACCGACTCGGCAGGCGACACGTTCGAGCAGACTCTCACGATCAGCGTGACGGACGTGAACGATGCCCCAACGGCGATTGCTTTGGATAACACCGCGATTGCCGATGATTCACCCAGTGGCACAACGGTCGGTGCACTGAGCACAACCGATGCGGATGCGGGCGACACGTTCACCTACGCTTTGGTCAGTGGTGACGGCGACGCGGACAATGCTTCGTTCACGATCAATGGCGGCAATTTGGAAACGTCGGCCGTGTTGGATTTTGACACGCAAACTTCGTACAGCGTTCGCGTGCAGAGCACCGATGCGGGTGGAGCGACGGTCGAACAAGTCTTCACGATCACCGAAGCCAACGGCAACAATGCTCCGACCGCGATCGCTCTGGACAATAGCAGCATCGCGGAAGATGCGGCCAGCGGATCAACGGTGGGTTCGTTGAGCACGACCGATGCGGACTCGGGTGACACATTCACCTACGCGTTGGTCAGCGGTGACGGCGACACGGACAACGCTTCGTTCACGATCAATGGTTCGGACGTCGTGACCGCGACGGATTTGGATTTCGAAACTCAATCGTCCTACTCGATTCGCGTTCAAACGACCGACTCGGCAGGCGACACGTTCGAGCAGACTTTCACGATCACCGTGACGGACGTGAATGATGCTCCAACGGCGATTGCTTTGGACAACACCGCGATTGCGGATGATTCACCCAGTGGCACAACGGTCGGTGCACTGAGCACGACTGACGCGGATGCGGGCGACATGTTCACCTACGCTTTGGTTAGTGGTGACGGCGACGCGGACAACGCTTCGTTCACGATCAACGGCGGCAATTTGGAAACGTCGGCCGTGTTGGATTTCGACACGCAAGCGTCTTACAGCGTCCGCGTGCAAAGCACCGACGCGGGTGGAGCCACGGTTGAACAAGTCTTCACGATCACCGAAGCCAACGGCAACAATGCTCCGACCGCGATCGCTCTGGACAACAGCAGCATCGCGGAAGATGCGGCCAGCGGATCGACGGTGGGCTCGTTGACCACGACCGACGCGGACTCGGGTGACACGTTCACCTACGCCTTGGTTAGCGGTAACGGTGACACGGACAACGCTTCGTTCACGATCAGCGGTTCGGACGTCGTGACCGCGACGGATCTGGATTTCGAAACTCAATCGTCCTACTCGATTCGCGTTCAGACGACCGACTCGGCGGGCGACACGTTTGAGCAGACTTTCACGATCACCGTGACGGACGTGAACGATGCTCCAACGGCGATCTCTCTTGATAGCAGCACCGTCGTGGACGATTCGCCGAGCGGAACTGTGGTGGGATCATTTGTCACATCGGATGCCGATGCCGGAGACAGCTTCACCTACGCGTTGGTCAGCGGCGATGGTGATATTGGCAACGGTTCGTTCATGATCGATGGCAGTAACCTTGTCACGACCATCACTCTGGACATCGATACGCAAGCTTCCTATTCCGTGCGAGTTCAAAGCACGGATTCCGCCGGTGCAACGGTGGAAGAAGTCTTGACGATCACGGTGGTTCTGCCAAACAACGCACCGACAGCCGTTTCGCTCGACAATCTGACGTTGGCGGAAAGTGCAGCCATCGGAACCGTCGTGGGAGCATTGAGCACGACGGATGCGGATCCGTCGGACACGTTCACGTACACGCTCGTCAGCGGCCAAGGTGACACAAGCAATGCGATGTTCGCCATTGATGGATCCAACTTGACCACCGCGTCGGAGTTCGACTTCGAAACTCAGGCGAATCATTCGGTTCGTGTTCGCAGCACCGATGCGGCGGGTGATTCCGTGGAGGCTGTGTTCATCATCACGGTCACTGATGTGAACGAAGCTCCGACCGCGTTGGTGTTGAACTTCCCGGCCATCGCCAGTGGGCAACCGAGTGGCACCGTGGTCGGAAATGTGGGAGCCGTTGACCAAGATGCGAACGAAACATTCACCTATTCGCTGGTCTCCGGCGAAGGCGACTTTGACAACGACGCGTTCACCTTGGTCGATGGTCAACTGCGAACCGCGGAAGCCGTCGATGATGCGATCCAAGCGTTGTATTCCATCCGTGTTCGCGTGGAAGATTCCGGTGGACTGTTCTTCGAAGACACGGCAAACCTGATCATCACGGAAGAAAACGTTGCACCGACCGGAATCACGCTGGACACCAGCAGTGTTGCGGACGGGGCAGCGAGCGGTACCACCGTGGGAACTTTTGCAGCACTCGATGCCAACGACTTTGATGAGCACTCGTTTGTTTTGGTCGCCGGTGACGGGGACGATGACAACGCGTCGTTCGTGATCGAAGACGGTGTGCTGAAGACGAACTTCGAAGCCGACCAAGCCACGAAGGCTTCGTACAGCATTCGAGTTCTGGCGCAGGACCGTTACGGATTGGTGTTCGAACAGGTGATGACAATCACTGTCGAGTCAGCTGTCTGATTCGGTCGCTGGCCGGTCATCGGTGAGCATCACGCCACCAAAATTCGCTCGGCTTGGTCGCATGAATCTTCTTGCGACCAAGCTTCAGGGACGAATCAAAACGTAACTCCAGTTCCACCGGACAAGGTGCCGAAATGTAGGTCCGGTTCCACCGGACGAGCCGCCGCCAGAGCACGCTGCGTTCTTGCGGTCCGTGTTTCAGAAGCGGAACGTGGCACCAAAGTTCAAACCGTGAGCGATGAAACTGCTGGTTGTCAGTTCATAGGCCGGTTGATTCGTTCCGGTGGGGGCTTCCGGTGGGAATTGCGACACGTTCCGGTCGATGGCCTCGTCCACTCGGACGGCATCGGACCAGACCATCATGCTGTAGCCCAGTGTGAGTCGCAGGTCGCGGTGGACTTGTGCGGTGAAGTTCAATCCGATCTCGGGCAGCACCATGAATTCGGATTCGTCATAGGTTCCGATGTTGGTGGATTGCGCCAACAAGCCACCCGCGAAGGTTGACGAGCCACCGCCGGGAACGGTGTTGGTGGTTTGGCCGGCGATCGTGGTTTCCGCTCGGTTCACCCCAAAGGCGATTTTGGCGTGAGCGTCCCAACTGGTGATCGAGGTCCGACGTTGCAGTTGCAATCCAATTTGCGCACCGTGGAATTGGTTTTCGGCATCGAATTGGTCGAACAATTCGACCGTTGTGCCGGAAGGAATCGATCCGCGGGCGGCAGTGTAGACCGACGACTGATCGATCCGAAGCATCTCATCGAGGTTGCCGTATCGATAACCCACCAACAAGTTGACTCGTTGGCCACGCATCGCTGAAAGAACATGTCGACGATTGAACTCGAAGGACGAAAGCTCGTTTTCTGATCGAACCTGAACCGAACCGGTCAGGAAGTCAGGGTGTGCGACCAGCATGGAGGACTCCGACCCGGCCGTGGTGTCAAATACCGGTCGAGCCAGAAGACTCGCGTTGCTTTGGAAGACCTCGTCGTCGTTGAAGATTCCCATGCCGCTGAGTTCGAATCCATTGCCGCGAGAATCATCGTCCCAACCCACGGTGACACGCAAACCCGAACGCATGGAGTCCAGCACCGAATTGTTTCCATACAACGTTCGAGTGTTGGGTTGATTCAAGACGCCTGTGTCGTCGGGGTCGGTACCAGCGGAGCTTGTCGTGACCAGCGGGGGCAGATCCATTCCGTCAAGCGACCACAACAGATACTCGGCACGCACCCAAAAGCAGCGTGCCGTTCGAGTCGAAACGCATTGATTGCACGTGCCGCATCCGTCGCAGGCACTCGTTGAATGGTCGTACTTCTCAAAGACCGTCGAATGGTCGTAGTGACCACCGTCCTCGTAAATAATTTCGCCTTCGATCGGTTCGTATCCCACCTGGGCGATGTCGGAATCGTCTTCGGACGCACCGACCGCTTTCCCGTTGATCGTTTGCGGGAACCAATTCATTTTTTCGGTCGGCTGCGACGCCTTGGCTCGCGCGGAGGCCCCACCATGATCTTGAGCGAATGTGTTTTGTAGCAACATGCCGCTGAGCACGACCACGCACACCATCATCCAAATCAGGAGGTGGTTTCGCGAAGCAATCGGGGGATCGATTCGAGCTGTATTCATGGATGAGTGGAAAGCAGAGGATCGTCCGGTATTTCAGCTGACGGAAACACATTGCGCGGGCCGCGACGCATCGTCGTCGAGGTGCGCAATCATGCTTTAGTACAAAGCGACAAAGCATCCCAACAAGAGAGGCTGGTGGGATTTCGAGCAGAATCGACGAAGAGATCTTGACGCAGCGAAGTCCGGTCCGGGCTGTGACGCCGGAGGCTTCGTGGTTTGCCAGAGTCGCATGGCATAAAAAAAGACCTCGCAAAGCAAAAGCTTCACGAGGTCGTTCCTTTGAGCGGAGGACACGGGACTCGAACCCGCAACCCATTGCTGGGCAACTGATTTCGAATCAGCCTGCTAGCCATTCGCTTATCCTCCCGGGCAGGACGGACATTCTGACAAAAGCGTCCGTCCCGTCAAGGCTCATCCGATCAAGTCATTGGCAGTTGCCACGGTTACGTCGAAAGGCAGTGACGAAGACCTTTGAAAATGATGACGTAGATCCGACATCAAAGCAGAATTCTGGGACAACTGATCCTCCAATTCCGCGGCTCTTGGGTGGTCCGACGCGACTTGGAGCTGGTCAGATTCCCACTGCAGTGAAATTTCGGATCCAGGTTCCAATCCCAACTCGCGAAGGAATTGACCGAGCGATTCTCGAATGCTGTCCAGGCTGACCGATGAGTTTGATTCCGCATCGGTTTGGCCCGCGAAAATTTCTGCGAAGCTGCCATCGGAGTCTTTTGATTCTCGCAGATTTTCAACGGCCTCGCTGGCGGATTGAAACGTGTGAGAGGCAATTTGCCCGACCGCGTGAGCGGCACGGATCGCCAATCCTGTGTAGGCGGGCAGCGACATCTGCGGAAGGAACAAAAGAGACGACTTCATCCGAGAAAGTTCCGTTGGTCAGAGAGACTGGAACGGCAAGAAAACTGATCTGGCAAAACGCGAACGAGCGCGTTTGAGCACGCGATCAGTGTTTGTGTTGGGTCTCGAAGCCGTATTCCTTCAACCAAGCTTCCCACTTGTGGGCTTCTTCGTGAGTCTTCAATTGCAGAGTCTTCCATTCTGGACAGCGATATTTCAGGTCGTCGTGACCGTTGTGCGCGTGACGTTGCACTTCGCACTTCAGCGTTTTCAACGTTTTTTCGATGGTGTCCGCTGCTTTCTTTTCGTGGATGTGCTTCGCCTTCCACTCTTTGCAGCGATAGTTGACGGTTTCAGCAGCGGAAACTTCGGCTGCCGAAGGGGTGGCCAACGAACAAACGGCGACCATCGCGGTCAGCATCATCAAACGGAACATGAGGTGGGATTCCTGGGGAGAACATTTTGTGGATCGAACACAATGTGTTGATTACCCATTATCCCACAAACGGGTCAAGCCATTTCGCTCAAACGTCTTGCAATCCCGTAATCCAGTAAACTCCGGCCATTTGCCCCGAATCGTCGGTGGCTTCGCCTACAATCTGGGGTTCGCAAGAGCACGAGAAATCGTGTTTGCCCAGTGGGTGGACCCAAATTGTCAGATGAACTTCGTTGATTGGAGAAGGCGTTTTCGTTGGCTAGATCATCAAACAATCGTTGGAAGGTGATTGCTGCGGTCGTTCTCGCTTTTGGGGTCGCCGCCATTTGGTCAACGCGAGAGGACGCCGATCAAGCGAAGCTTGCGAAAGACTTGGCGAGGAAAGTTGAATCGCCAACGTCCACCGTCGTGGAATCCAATGCCGAGCCTGATGTTGTTCGGTTGTCGTCGAAGCTGATCGCCCAAAAAGATGTCCTGCCAGGTGCTTGGGTGCTGCAGCGAGACGATCAGCCCAGGCCGCGAATGATTTTGCCATTTGAGTCGCTGGAAGACGGGCCTCTTTCCGAGAAAATGGCAGAGCAAGGATCCGAACGTTGGAGCAACGAAGCGGGATACCTCGGCGCAGACGCCTGCGCCGCGTGTCATTTGGAGCGACATCAGGGATTCGTGATGACGGCTCATCATCAAACCAGCAGTCTCGGCTCGGCGAAACAGATTCATGGTGCTTTGACGTCACCAGCCAATGAATTGCCGACGAGCGATCCCGAGCTGTCTCTGACGATGTACGAGAAAGCGGACTCCGCGATCCAGCGTGTGTCATTCCATGGTTGGAACGTCGATATACCAATGGACGTGGTCACTGGATCAGGCAAAGTGGCGCAAACGTTTCTCTATTGGGATAACGACCGATTGTTCCAGGCATTCGCGTCGTACTTCAGTGGTCCCGACAAGTGGTTGACCAGCCCCGGGTTTGATGAACTAGACGTCAATCTGGGCAGGGTCATCCGAACGGAATGTTTGGTGTGTCATGTCACCTACATCGAGCAAACCGAACCGCCGAATCATTATCGACGGTCGTCCGCGATTTGGGGCATTTCATGCGAGCGTTGCCATGGACCAGGGCGGAAGCATGTCGAATATCACCAGGCCAATCCGGAATCAAAACAGGCGAGACACATCGTCCATCCGAGTGATTTGCCTCGAGAGCGACAATTGGATGTTTGCGGGCAATGTCATTCCGGTGCCTTTGACTTGAAGAAACCTGCATTCAGCTTTCGTCCGGGTGAGGATTTGAATCAGTTCCATCGATTGTTAAAACCCGAATTCGATGACAGCGGGATTCATACGAGCAACCAACTGGCTCGTTTGCGATTGAGCGAGTGTTTCCAGCAATCTCAGATGACTTGCACGGATTGCCACGATCCCCACGTCGCGCAGCGTGGCGACGAAGTCTTCTTTCGAGAGGCATGCTTGAAATGCCACGAAGTCGAGCATTGTGGATTGCAGCCAGAGTTGTCAGCCGATGTTGCTGGCAAGTGCGTCGAGTGTCACATGCCAAGCACAGCGATTGATGATTTGGCAGGGATGAAGTTGCAGGGGCTGACGCTTTCGATGGCGGACCATTTCATCCGAGTGGATCGAGACCATGCCGATGAAGTCATCGATCGATCGAACGACTCCACCGAATGATGCATCAAACAAGCTGTGCACCCGTGTTCGAGTTGGCGGCGTCCGACGATAATGAAGCTTGGATTGATGGAAAGCTTGAAGCGAGGTCGTGATCGACCACCAGCACACCACGTACAGAAGGTCGTTGCCGGGATGCACCAGTTCTATCCAAAACGAATTGCGGAGCCAGTTTGAATCAGAACACACCTAGCGAGCGTTTGATGTTGAAGTGGACCTGTGGTTTTCGCGGCTCGCATCCCTCAACCGAAACGCGATCCCAATTGGCCGCGACGAAAAGATGGTGCGTGCCGTTGGCGATCGTGATGGCCGTTGTGGGATGCAGCCAGACAGAACATGCCGAAACGGCGAAGCGAGCCCCGCGTCCGCGTGGCGAGTTGAAAGTCGCAATGCGAAAGCAGAATTGGCAGGAAGCGTGGTCTTATTCGGACGCGGTGTTAGCAAAACACGCTGACGATGCGGACGCCATTGCTGACGTGGCCCAGGTCGCTCAAAACCTGGGGAAGACGGACGAGTTGGCTGACTTGCTGGTCCAAGCGTGTGAGGTCGAAGCGTTCGAAAACGACGATCGGGTTCGCCAGGCAATGATCGCTTTGGTGGGGATCGGCCGGCTTTATGATGCGATCGAATTGCTGGAGCAAGCGGTCCAGGCTGAACCCTCTCGTCATTCAACCAGACGTTTGCTGTACGACCTGTATCTGAACGCTGGGAATGAATCGGCGGCAACGCCGCACGGCAGACAGCTCGTCTTGGACCGGCAGTTCGATGCCAAATTGTTGGTGTCCGTTGGCATGGGGACAATCGAGTCCGATGATCCCGGGGCCACGCTAGAAATGGTGCAGCGGAACCCCAATGACAAACGGCCGTTGCTGCGTCAGGCCAAACAGCAATTCGATGACGAGCACTTCGCGCTGGCGATTACAACTCTGGAAGAAATCACCGCGCAGCGGAAAGGCTTTTTGCCCGCTCAAACGCTGTTGGGACTCGTTTTGGCGATGGACGGCCAAACGGAAGCATTTGAGCGATGGGAAGAGGCATTCGATTCGGAAGATCGAACGACTCAGGCCGAGTACTGGCTCGCGAAAGCGGAGATCGCGTCGGCTAGAGGTGACGAGCGTGAAGCACGACGTGCTTATTGGCATTCAACTCACCTTGATCCAGATCGGATTGCCGCATGGTCGGGCATTTTGCGACTGGCGAAAGACATGGACACGGATCGGCCAGAGTTGTCCGAGGTGATTCAGCAACGCATCGACCGACTTCAGCAATCTCGGTCGTCGATGAGTCGCTTCGTTCGCACCGGAGCCATTTCACGACGTTTGGCCATCGAGATCGCCAACTCGCTCGCTGATCTTGGAAGGCTTTGGGAGGCGGAGGCATGGGCGTCCATGGCCACGACTCTGCCAGAGGACGATTCCGTCGATGTCGAAACGGTTCGCAAACGGATCGTTGATCGATTGAGGGACCGTCCGCCATGGCAACAAGTCGAGGGGCATCCGGAACTCGATCCCAAGCTGCTTTCGAGCGAATAGGTCGGGAAGTTTGGCATCGAAAAAAACAACCGCTCTCCGAATCGAAGAGCGGTTGTTCGAAATCGATCACGATCGAGTTGGAATCAGAATTCCATGTCGATCACTTCGCGGCTGCCGCGAGTACCCAACGCTCCCCAGATTCCGTACGGGCTTTTTTGGCCCGGATTGGGGAACGGAGCCGATGCGTTGCCCGCATCGATGGAGTCCGTGATGAACTTCACCGCTCCATCGCCCATCAGGATGTGAACGCCACCCTGGTGACGACTGCTGGGAGGTGCAATCGCACCGTTTTCAGGCCAACTGTCTGCACAGACACCTTTGTTGGGTGCTAGGATCGTGTTGACGGTTCCGTAAACAGGACGAGCGTTCGCCCATCGCATGCCTCGGGCCGTCGCGGCACCGAGATTACGAGGTTCATCGCCAGGCGACCGCCCCGTTCCAGCACCGTCGGGATCGATCCAGAATTGAGGCCGCTCGGGATCCAAGAAATTCTGTTCGCAATGGTTGGGGTTCGTTTGATACGTCCCGCTTGTGGTGACCGCCAACGAAGTTCGTTTGTCGCCATCGTTCAGGTCGGTTGCGATTTCACCCATCGCAATCGTGTTGGACAAACCATCCAAGATGTCTCGGAACTTCGTGACGTCGCGAGGGATGAAGAAACCTCGGTTGCGAGATTGAACACCCATGGCCCAATTGTTCACCGTCAGGTCACCATTTTTGCCACCGTGCCAGCGGTTCATGTTGTCGCCAACACAGGGGGCATAGTTGGTGCGTCCCATTGCTGGTGCACCGCGGCCGGGATCGCTGGGGCAACGCAGGTAGGGTAGATCCGTCATCCAAGGGTCGTAATAGTTGCGATCATTACCGCCCGGGGTCGGGGTGGGGCCCATTGGTGGGAAGGTGATGTCTGGCGTGCCGTCATTGTTGGTGTCGGCCGGAAACGGATTGGAGATTTGTTCCCAAGTTGCTTGCGATTCCACGAATGGCGTCAAGCCGATCAACATGGACAACAGCTCATGGTTGCCGAAGTTGCTGCTCTGCCACCAGAACTCAGCCGAGCCAGGCCCGTTCAACAAAGGAGCCACCGGTGTGGTGCCGCCGTAGTTGATTGGAAGCTGATCGTAGGCGGAATGGTAGTTGTGCAATGCCAATCCCAATTGCTTGAAATTGTTGCTGCAGCTCATGCGGCGTGCAGCTTCGCGTGCCGCTTGAACAGCCGGCAAAAGCAACCCCACCAGAACGCCGATGATGGCGATCACGACGAGGAGCTCGACCAGCGTGAAGCCGGTGCGAGAAAGAGTGCGTTTCATCATCTTCATTGTCTCCAATTCTTTAAAAAGAGTCCAAACAGGAAATGATTCAAAATGCGGTGAGACGATGCGTCTCGCGGCATGGCTCGCCCACAGACGGGCGAGCCGATGAGATGGAATCAAAATTTCGATTCCAAAAAAGAAAGAGAGGAACTGAATCAGTTCCCCATCTGGGCGGCCATTTCTTTGTCGTATTCAGCCTGCTCTTCGGGAGAAAGTTCAACTGATTCGACGGCCTGATCCGGCTCGACGACGGTGGCTTCTTCCCCACAACCTGTGAACGTGAAAGCGAGCGCGGCAACGACGGTGAGAAGAGATAAGTGCTTCATCGGGAATGAGTTCCTAGCTGCAAAGTTGGCGAAATACGCCGTTTAAGGGGCTTGAAATGCGACGCCTGAGCATGTGGTTGCTAAGTCGGCACCCGTAGGATAGCAATTGTGGTGGTTCAGTTCCCGTTAAAACGGTGTAGGAAATCTATAAATTTGAGAATTTTTCCACGGCAATCGGCGCATTGCACGTTCCATCGTTGCTTGTTGCACTCGGAATTGGTGCTAACTGCGGGCTTCGTCCGCAGCGGTGACACCGCGAGAAAGACGCTGCTTTGGCGGGATCAAAGTGGCGATCGAGAGATGACGGGGGCGAGGGCCGATCAGACAGCTCAGAAGTCCGGCCCGATGAACGATCCGGGCGGTTCAGCACGGACACGCCCGTCATCAGAATGGCGCTGCGGCCGCATGCCTTCAGCGGAAGCAGGCACGACAATCGCGAAGCGAGGTCGCGTTGAAAGAGCTATTGGTCGACGACAACGATCGCGTGCTGGTAATTTGGATCCTGACGCACGGAGACAGCACGGCGGGAAGCAACAAGCAAGTCAGCCGAGGTTCATGCTGAAAGAGGCTTCGGCGGATCAAATGTTCAACGCCCGTGCGGGCGATTGATCACTGATTCGATGTTTGTCGCTTTCGAAGACCGCTGACCAGAGATTGCTGGCCCGTGATTATTGGCCCCAGCCAGCGACGCTGATGAGCATGTCGGTGAGAGCACTGACGGGGGCGGAGGGTTCGGCGTAGCTCCACATGTTGCGGACGAGATCCGTCATCAACATGCCGCCAAGACTCATCACGCAGAGGATCAACAGCAAACCGATCGTTTGCAAGAGTGTGAAGGGGACTTCGTAGCCCATGCCAACGGGCGCACCCGCTGCGGCCACGGGGGAATCTTCGTCGATCAGCACGCCGCCTTCGTCCATCGCCATCGGATCATCGAGGGCGTCCACTTCGGCGACTTCCGCGTCCATCGCGAAAGCATCTTCGCCGGCGTCTCCAAACGCGTCGCCTTGATCGGCACCGTCGAAGTCAACTTCTTCGATGTCGACGGCTTCGGAATCCATCACTTCGATGACTTGCGACGCACTTTCGTCATTGCCTTCGATCTGGATCCCGGACGCAGAAAGTTGGAACTCGTCGTCACCTTTGAAATCGATGCCCGATCCCATTTCGCTGGCGGGAACCAAACCGCTGCCGTCGTGACCACTTCCGGTTCCGGAACCTTCGTTGAGTTCCGCACCCAAATCCAAAGCGGAGATGCTGCTGCCGGCCAAATCCAATGGCTCGCTTTCCAGTGACAGTCCGCTGTCCGATGGGCTCATCAAGTTGATGCCACTGTCACCGGCGATCGAGATGTCGCTGCCAGCACCGCTGACCACCAAGTCATCGTCATCGTCGGCGATGATCAAATCGTCATCATCGGCCAAGGCGTCGTCGACACCGGACGAACCACCTGATTCGGCGGACATCAGAGAGCTGCCCAACAAGTCGCCGCTGCCCGAAAGCAAACCGCTTCCGCCGGCATCGCCCGCGAGCAAATCCAACTCGCTGAGAACGTCACTGCCTGCTTTGCTGGGGGATTCAACCGCCGATGGGCTGCTGTCCAAGTCGAGGTCGCCCATCAATTCCAAACTGCTGGCTTGCTCGTCCGAGCTGATATCACCCAGGTCCAGTTCGCCGTCGCTGTCCTCGCCGCCCAAACCCGATAGATCGGATTGGCTCTTTGGCGTTCCGCCAGGAGTGTTTTCGCTGACGGGAGCGAGTGCCAAATCGTCTGAATCGCTGCTGAGGTCCAGCGAGCTGCCCAGGTCAAATTCGTCGCTGTCCGCGACCGGTTGAGGGCCTGGCGTGGGGGATTCCAATTCCAATTCACCGCTGTCATGCGACAATGCGGAGCCAGACAAATTCAATTCGTCCAAGTCAATCTTGAGCGGTGCGTCGCTATCGGCGGCGGCTCCGGGGACAATCGTGACATCGCTGCCTTCGCCGGAATCGTTGGCGATCAAGTTGACATCGCTGCCACCGCTGGATGATCCACCGGCGTCGATGTCCAGATCCAACCCGCTGTCTTCGGTCGATGAGGCGTCGCCCCCGATGACGGATCCGATTTTCGATCCGCTACCGTCGGCGGCCAGGATGCCGGAACCCAGTCCGGACATGTTGGGCAATTCGTCTTTCAGACGCTCGATTTCCGCTTCTGGAAACTTCCAACTGGAGCCATCACGAAAACCGCGAACTTTACCTTGGCTGCGAAGGTCGATCAGTTTGTCGGCGGGAATGCCCAGTTGTTTCGCGGCGTCTTCGAGAGACAAGTAAGAAGCCATGGCAACGCTGAGAAGAGGATAGAGGGCGTCGAAATGTGTCGGTTTGGTGGCGCTTCCCTGCGTTCCCCATCTTAATGGCCGAGCTGTTGAATCGCCAACAGAAACGGTCGGTTCAGATGCAGAATTGCCGCCTCAACGCGAATTCGAGCTCCCTTGCATCCGACGAATTTCGCCGGGAGTTGGAGCGGCCACGTTGAGTTCCAATGAAAAATCGGCATCGATGGCGCGGCTGCTGGTCAGACGGATCTCACCACCGGGACCCACATGATACACAGCCATCCACATTTTGCCTGTGTTCACCAAACTAATTACTTGGGTTCCTGACTCGTCCACATGGGAAAATCCGATTATTTCGCCTGATGCCCCCACATCGCGACCAGGGCGAGCTTGGATCAACGTCGGTGTTCCCCCCGGGAGGGAGGTTCCTTGCGGCAATGGCATGGGTTGGGCGGCAGCGGAATCAATCGCCGAGAAACCGGGCGGCACGTCCAGGCTGTTTTCCTGAGCCGCCGCGAAATCGCTGCCGCCGGAGGTGATCAGAACACCCAAAAACACGCCCATTCCAACGCACACGATCGGGGCGAGCAGGTTCAAACGCACGGAAAGAGAACGCATCGCAGTTTTCCGGAAGATGGCGGAGGAAAATTCGGTTCGGGCATGAGCCAGATTCGACTCGCATTCCTCTCGATTTGGAGGACCGCTTCACCTTAGAACAGCATCAGCGTTTCAGTCCAGATCGTCTGAAATGCGCCGCGAAACGGCCGCTGGTAAAAAGTGCGGATTGGGTGAAGTCCAGCGGTTGTGACGGTCGATCCTAGCGACGTGGCATGTTCAATCGGCTACCCGATTTCATGTCGCTCCAAAGCAGTCCCTCTCGGAAGGAGTCCGATGAAGCCTCTCGATCAAAACGTGCCGCCCTCTTCCAGCCCGGCTCTGCACCCAGGGACGAAACCGAACGATTCGGGAGCGACATCGTTGGGGGATCATGCAGTGGGCGGTCTTGCAGCGGGCGCCCAATCGCCCGCGGACCATTGGGGTGAACCGGTGGAGCCTCGGCAATCCTACGCATCATCGGGCGTCGCCTCGGTGCCAGCGGAGGACGTCACCTTTCCCCAAGACGAATCAACGACGACCCATTGGATCTCGGCGGCGGGACCAATCGGTTTGGGCTTGGTCGGTGCGGTGGCGTTTTACGGAGTGGTGTACGCGGTCAATTGGGGGCCGCTGAATCGATACTTCTTGGGTCACCCCGTCGCGATTGCAGCGGCCGTGTTGTTCAGTGTCGCTTGTGCCATCTTGGTCGTGCGAGCGTTGCAGGTGGTTCGCGACCGTCAGCAGTTGGACCTGCTTCGTGACGAAGACTTGCTGTTGCAAACCGCGACGTTGCCAGGGCAGTCGCCCGCTCAGCAGTGGCTGCAACAAAACGACGCGGGAGCGATCGCTCGCAATTGGATGCAATCGCTTCGCGGTCTTCCCGTCGCGACTCGCAATTCATTGTTGGTACGTCGGTTGACGGACGTACTTTCTCGCCAGGCTCACCGCAGCGGGACCGGCGAACTGCCGCAAGACCTTCGTGAACTGTCGGATCGCGACGCCGACGCCGCTCATGATTCGTACGGTTTGATTCGCATCATCGTTTGGGCCATTCCAATGCTCGGGTTCTTGGGAACCGTGATTGGGATCACGCAAACGCTCGGCGGTCTGGACTTTTCCGACGGAACCGCGGCGGTCGATCGATTGAAGAGCGGTCTGTACGTGGCGTTCGACACCACCGCGCTCGGTTTGGTGTTGTCGGTGTTGGCGATCTTTTTGCAGTTCCCCGTCGAGCGTGCTCAGCAAGGTTTGCTCGTCAAAGTCGACCAGCGAGTCCGTGATTTGGTGTCGGGGAATTTGCCCAGCGAAGACGCGGCGGACAACCAAACCGCATTGGTCACGCAATTGTGCGACGGAATTCGTGTTGCCGTGCAAGAGTCCTTGGTGACGCAAGCCAAGTTGTGGCGGGAAACGATCGAGGAGGCTCAGTCGGCTTGGCGAGACCAACATGATCAAGGCGCAGAACAGTTCCGCAGTTTGATGCAGGCGTCTCTGCAACCCGCACTGACCAGTCACGCGGATCGTATCGAAGCGACCGTGTCACGCTTGGATGCCATTGGCGGCGGTCTCGGTCAAACGTTGAAAGACCAAACCAAAGCATGGAACGACGCCATGCAAGCCACTTCCGTCGAGGTGCAAACGCATCGCCGCACATTGCTGACCCACACCGAGGCGATGACCAGCCTGGCTGAACAGCAAAGCATGGCGGCTCCGACAACCGCGGCTGCCACGCTGGATCCGGTGATGGAAGAAGCCATGCGAGCATTGGCACGTGCTGTCGATACGTTGTCCAAGCGATTGCCAGCGAACGCATCCGGCCAGAACGCTGATCGATCCGATAGCAAAAGGCGGGCGGCATGAGTCGGCGACGCGCCTCGCTGTCTCCCTCGTTGTTTCCTTTCCTAGCGGTGCTGGTGTGCACGTTGGGGACGCTGATTCTGTTGTTGGCTTTGGTGGCCGAGAAGGCTCGGGACACTTCCGTACCGCAAGTCGCTTTGGCTGAAGACGACTCCGTGGCCGTGCCGACCACCGATGACCCGTCCAACCCATCGGTGGAAAGTGCCGTTTCGGCGAAAGCGGACGCTCAACCATCGGCGATGACCGCGTCGATGGCGACCAGTCTGCTGGAAGAAGAAGAATTTCGGGTCACGGAATTGGTGGCGCATCGCGAAAAGCAAACGGAAAAGGTTGAACGCCGTCGCGATGAATTGACGCAAATCCAATCCGCGACGCAGAAGCTTCGCAGCCGTTTGAAGCTACTCAGCGATGAAGTCGACGCTGCCGTGTCGCCGGAAGATGCGATGCAGGTCGACGAGCAAGCGATCGTGATGATGCGTGAAGAAATGGAAACGCTCCGTCGCGAAATTGCCGAATTAGAATCTGTCAAATCCGGTGACAAGCCTCGTGTTGTCATCGTGCCTCACCGCGGACCCAACGGAAGTGCTCGACGTCCAATCTATGTTGAGTGCACCGCCAATGGGATCACGATCTGGCCCGAGGACACTCGGATCACACACACGCAATTGATCGCGGGCGTTGAGTCGGGATCGCCGACCGCCAATCCTTTGGATGCGGCATTGCGAGTGGTGCGTCGTCATGCGGTGCAGCATTACGGTGATTCTGCTCCGCCGTACCCGTTGTTGATTGTGCGACCCGATGGCATCGAAACTTTCGTGGTGGCTCGCGCAGCGATGGGCGATTGGGATGATCAATATGGCTACGAGTTGGTGCCCGGCGAAGTGGATCTGGCATTTCCCAAAGCCGATTCGACGTTGAAACCGAAGATCGAGCTGGCCATCCACGAAGCCGTCAATCGAAACGCCTATCGCTACATCGGCGGACGTGGCGGGGCTGGTTCCGGAGGATCCGGCGGTGACGTCGCGGGCTCGGTTGGTGGTCCAAGGAGCAATCTACTGAGTGGTGGCCAGGATTATTACGCCAAACCCGACGGTTCCTACGCGTCAGGTTCAGGACCAATGGTTTCCGGCAACACCCAAGGAAGCGAATTCGGAAGCGAAATTGGAACCCAAGCCGGTCGCGATGCTGGATCTCGCAGCGGATTCGGATCCGGGGCCGAGGAAACTCGTCCGAGCAAACCGTTGCCGGTGCTGTCGGCTCGGTCGTTGGATCGCCAAGCTCGGTCCAATGGCTTTGCACCCTTGCGCGACAATGGTCCGCCTCTGACCGCCGGTGGGATGGCGGAGCCCGTCCCCGGTTCGACTCATGAGCGATTCGGTGCTGCGGAAACCCATTCGGACGCTTTGAACGAATACCTGGCGCAGAAAGACAAACCTTTGTCCAGCCGCATGCCATCGGCGGGGCAATCGGGAACGGGTGACAGCGCGAACGCGAACTTGATGGCGGCTGGTCAGGAGGCAATGGATGGTTCTGATTCATCGGATCAAAGCGAACCGTTCCAAAGCAACACCGATGCGGACCAGCGAGGTGCCAGTTCGCAAGTCAACGGAGAGATGGCTGCGGGAATGAAGCAGCCTTCCGGTGGTCAGTCCGCGGCGGCTTCCGTTTCGATGTCCTCTGCACCGGCGGCATCCCAGGCTCAACCGCCCGCGGGAGCCCCGCCGCAAAGCATGAACATGCGAATGGACCAGCAACAGCAAGCCGCACCAACGATGGTGCGACGTGAAGGCAAGGATTGGGCGTTGCCGCGTTCCATGGCGGGGATGAACGGAACCCAAGTCGTGCGACCAATCGCGATGGTTTGTCACCACGACCGATACGAGCTGGTTCAGAATAACGAAGTCATCCAGTCATTCCCGTTCGAGAACGGTTCGGTCTACAACGCGACATTGCGTTTGGCGACCGCTGTTCGTGATCGCGTCGATAGCTGGGGAACCACTCTGCCCGGCGGTCGTTGGCAGCCTCGGTTGGACGTGTTGGTGGCTCCTCACGCCGAGCAGCGTTTTCATGAGTTGCAAACGCTGATGAACGGTAGCGGTGTCGAAATCATGCGGAGGGTTCGATGAGTCGACGCAAACGGGCCACGCTGGAACTCGGACACGATGCCTTTTTGGACATTGTGGCCAACCTTGTTGGGATCCTGATCATTTTGGTGGTCGTGCTGGGGACCCAAACGCAACGCATCACGAGGGCACTGACGTCGCCGGATGAGGTCGCTCAAAATCCAGGCGAACTTGTGCAGCCCGACGCGGTGATTCCAAACACGCCGACGCTTGCCACCGAATCGCAGATTTCCGAACTCGCGCAAACGGCGATGCAAGCCGCGGCAGCGCAGCGCGAGTCGAATCGGTTGGAAAAGATGATCGTTCGCTATGATGCGGAACTGGAAGTTGCCAAACGCGAACGCGGTGCCTTGTTGGACCTGTTGACGTTAGCCGAAGAGGCTTGGGCGGAAAAACAGAAGTCTTTGGATGAACAGAAGGTTCGCGCGGCCAAGTTGGGAAGCGAGATGCAGGAGGTCAGTTCCCAGTTGGCGGAATTGGCGGGAACCAAAGAACGTCTGGAAAACCAAGAGTCGCCGGTTGTGGCGGTGGAGCATCTGCCGACGCCCATGGCAAAAACCGTGTTCGGCGACGAGATTCATCTGCGTTTAAAGAACAACCGTTTGTCGGTGGTCCCGATCGAGCCTTTGTTGGAAGCCATCAAAGAAGACTTCGGCCGCGTGATTCGCGGTTCGAGAAACGGGCGATCGTCCTCGGCGGTGGGACCGATTCGAGGCTACGTGGCTCACTATGCGATGGACAAATCCACCGGCCGGATCACGCAGAGTGGCAAGACTGGCATGGGCACTAGGGTGCAACTCGCCGGGATGGTGATCGAGCCGTTGGAAGAGCCTCATGGCCAACCCATTGATCAAGTCCTGACAACCAGTCGCTTGCTCGATGTGGAACTTGCCGGACGAGATCCTTCTAAAACCACTATCACGGTGTGGGTTTACCCGGAAAGCTTTGCTTCGTTCCGGTCGCTGAAGGAACACTTGTATCGACGTGGGTTTGCCACGGCCGCGCGTCCGTTGCCTGCGGATCGAGCCATCACCGGTGGCCCGAGCGGTTCACGATCACAGGCACAGTAACCAATTCACATTGTCGGCGTTTTCATCGTTGCTGCGTCGAAAGCATGGCGGGCGAATTGACCGCTAGCCAGCTTCCATGTCGACGAGCGTTTGCTTGACGATTTCCGCCGACCTTCGGAAAGCGTCCTGTTCTTCTTCGTTCAGCACGGGGTGCAGAATCCGAGTGATGCCTTCGCGTCCGATCACCGCCGGCATCGACAGGCAGACGTCTTCCACGCCCAAGTACCCATCCACCATGACGCTGACTGGTAACGTGTGCCGAAGGTCGTACGTGATGCTGTCCAAAATCGTGATCGTGGCCATCGCGATTCCATAGGACGTGTGACCTTTCAAGCGAAAAACCTCGTAGCCCATGGCTTTGGTTTTTTCGAACATCTCCCGTGATGTGTCACTGGGATAGAACCGTTCGCCACCCGTCATGGCGATGGATGATGCCGCGAATTGAGAGTCGCCGTGTTCGCCCATGATGTAGGCGCGGATGTCTTCCGGGTGAATTTGCAAACGCGTGGACAGGAGGGCTCGGTAGCGAATGCTATCCACCAACGTCCCCGTTCCGATGACTCGTTTGGGATCGAACCCAGTCAGGCGAATCGTTTCATACGTCAGTGCATCGACCGGATTGCTGACCATCAAGATGATCGCGTTGGGGCTTTGACGTGCCAGTTCAGGAATCCATTCTTTCAGGATGGGCATGTTCTCGATGCCCATCGCCAACCGGGTTTGTTCTGGATAGCGAAAGGGAACCGACGCGGTGAAGATGATCACATCGGAGTCCTTCGAGTCCGCGATCTCGCCGGCGTGGATCTTCATGTTGCTGTTGACCAGCGCCGCAGCGTGGGTCAAATCCAAAGCATCGCCCTCGGCCTTGTTACGTGAACGATTCAGGAGAAGCAGTTCGCTGGCGAGTGGATTGATTGTCAAGCCAAACGCGATGGCTGATCCGACACGTCCGGTTCCTACCAAGGTGATCTTCATGCAAGCTGCTCCGTTGCGATTGCGACGACGTTGAGACTCCGATTTCATCTTAACGTTTTGAAACGGAAGCCAATTGCCGACGCAGAGCGTACCGGCCCAGTGCAGCTTTCGCATCCATCGCAAGGCTTCAATGGCATCTAGCCGTCCGGTTCGACCAAGCGTTTGAGACGACGGCGGCGCACAGAAAAAGGCCAGTGCCCCGTAGGACACTGGCCTCGCAATTTTCAGATTGGCTGTTTGACCGTTTGGTCAAACAGACGGATCAGCATCCGCAGCCCGAAGCGACTGGAGCACCGCATCCGCAACCGCTGGCCGAGCCAGCAGCAGCACCAGCGGCCGAGCCACATCCGTTGGAAGCAGGAACTTCAACGGTTTGAGGAACCATGATGGTCTTCGTGACTTCGACTTCCTTTTCAACTTGGACTGGCACGCAAACGGTGTAGTCTTCGGTCTTTTCTTCTTCCACGCGGTCCATGACGGTCACGGTGTAAGGAACTTCTTCGCTCACCGTGTCGAACTCGGTGACGGTGTATTCGCGAGTCTTGGTTTCAGGAACCATGACGCAAACTTCGCGAGTGCGAGTTTCGGTGGTCATGCTGGTCTTTGGCACCATGCGGGTGCGAGTTTCAGCGACCATCGTGCAAACTTCTTTCGTACGAGTACGAGTTTCGGTTTTGTACTCGCAACGCTTTTCGGTGCGAACGCGTTGTTCTGCACGGCACTTGGTGACTTGGTATTCCTGAGTGCGTTGTTCTTGACGGCAACGACGAACAGGAACTTGGCAAGTGCGAGTCTCACGCTGCATGCGGGTCACTGGGACCATGCGAGTGCGAGTTTCCAAACGGCATTTCTTCACGTCGACCATGCGGGTCTTGGTTTCGGTGCGGTACTTGCAAACCGAAACGGGACGAGTGCGGGTTTCGGTACGGCACTTGGTCACGGTGTACGTGTAAGGCTCTTCCGAGCGCTCGTTGACGTACTCGGTGTAAGGAACTTCTTCGGTCACCAAGTTTGGAACCCAAACGCGTTTGGTGATGGTTTTGGTGCAACCGCCACAGCCGTTGTTGCATCCGCCACAGCTGCTGCCGCAACCGCAAGCGTCGCTGCAACCGCCGCACGATCCGCATCCGCCACAAGCCGATCCGCAACCGTTGCCGGCGGGGACTTCTTCGGTGACGCACTGGTAGCTACCCATGTCTTTGCTGACCATGCGGGTCTTTTGAACAGGAACGCGTTTGCAAACGGTGCGCGATGCGGTCAGCGTTTCGGTGTAAGGAACTTGAACCGTGTAGGTTTGCTCAACGGTTTCGGTGTAAGGAACGCGAACGGTGTAGGTTTGAGCGACTTGCTCGGTGTAAGGAACGCGAACGGTGTAGCTGCGCTCAACTTGCTCGGTCACAGGAACGCAAACCGAGTAGGTCTTTTCGACCATTTCGGTGTAAGGAACATTCACGGTGTACGTGCGTGTTGCGGTTTCGGTGTAAGGAACCTGGACCGTGTAAGGCACTTCGACTTCGGTCGTCACGGGAACTTGAACCGAGTAGGTTTCTTCCACGGTGCTCTTTTGTGGAACCATGACGGTGTAAGCTTCTTCGATTTCGGTCGTCACAGGAACTTGCACGCTGTACTCTTCCGTCTTCTTCGACGGAACCATCACGGTGTATTCCTCTGTCTTGACGACTTCGCGAGGAACTTGCTTGGTGACGGTGCGAGTGCGAGTTTCGGTACGAGGAACGCATTTCACGACCGTGTAGGTGCGTTGACGCGTTTCTTGTTGCATTTGCGTTTCAGTCACCGTTTGCATTTCGGTGACTTGTTGTGGAACCATGATGGTCTTGGTGACCATGGCAGGACCACAACCTTCTGCTACGGCGACAGGAGCTGCGTCAGCAGCAGGTGCACCTTCGGCGGGCGAAGCCGAGACGACAGCACCGCATCCGCCACAGGCAGGTGCGGGAGCGGGTGCGCCACAGCAGTCAGCGCTGGCGGTCGAGCCGTAGGCGATTGCAGTCGCTGCAACCGCGAACGAATAGAACAATTTCTTCACGGGGGATACCTCAAGAGGTTGGAACGGATGATGCCCAAGACGGATGTGGCGCATCAACATGGACTGTCGGTTCGTAGAAGCTCCGCAGAACTTCACGTCGCAACATATATAACTCGCGCTCGGGGGGATCGAAATTGATTCCGCTCAGGGAATTTGATTCAAGTTCGGAAAGGTCGCGGGTCAGGTTGACTGTGCAGGTCGTACCGATTGGAAGATCCGAATCGGTGTTCAACACGGTGTACGGTCGTGGTGATTTCGTCCGAGATGTTGCGGAGGCCGAACAGTCGTTGCAAACGGGCACGCAGCTTCCCTTTGCCAGCGCACACGATGTTCGAAGTGACCAAACCGTCGGCTCGAACGGTCATGAGAAACCGCGTTCAGAAATCCAATGAAGAACCCCACCGAGAGAACCCGGTGGGGTGGCGTGTTTTCAGTGGTGAACGAATTGATCGCTTGTCTTGGTCAATCAGTCGTGTTGGCCAATCAGTCGTCTTGGCCGAGAATTTGATCGATCGCGTCACGGAAGGTTGGGTACTCGTCTTCGATCAAGTCTTCCAGGCTGGCATCGAAGTCGAAATCGTCGACTCCGCCCAACAGTTGGACTGATGTGCCGGTCGAGTTCACTCGCAGATGCTCGCCGTCAACTTGAGCGGTCAACACATCGCCGTCTTCTTCGATGATGGTCAACAGAGCCGCGTCGTTGTTGCGGTTCATCGCCAGTTCAGCGTATTCGACCCCTTCGAATCCGGTTCCAGCGAGGAACATCATCTGGGCTCCACTGCTATCGAGCGTGATGAAGCCGCCCTCGCCGTACTCCACACCGTCGGGCAATTCGCTGCTGCCGTTGGTGTTGGTCGAAAGAATCGAGCTGTTGCCTTGGCCCGCTTCACCCAAAGTTGCAAAGGCAAAGTTACCAACCGGTGAAGCACCGCCTTCGGATCCGATCACAACAGGAATGACGCCGTCGACGGCTTCACCTGCGGCGACCGCACCACTGGGCAAGTTGTAGATAACGCGGTAGGTACCGGGAGCAACGTCCTCGAAGGTGTATTCACCGTCCAAGTTGGTCACAACCGTGATGTCAATGTCTTCGCCCAGCAAGTTTTCGCTGGCGGAAGAGACCAGTCGAACGGCAACGCCACCCAAGGCGGCTTCGCCCGAGTCACGAACGCCGTTGCGAACCGGATCGGCACCGTTGTCGATGACGTCACGGATGTTGGTGATTTGGTCAACGAAGAGTTGGCCACTGATGACCGATGAGACGAAGTCGTTCACCGTGACGTCGACGGTCGCCGTATCGGTCGAGACACCATCGCTGAGTTGATAGGTGATCGTCGTGGTGCCAACGAAGTCGGTGGCGGGGGTGAACACCAATTGGTTGTCCGCGTTGACCGTCACGGTGCCGTTGGCAGGTTGCGTTGGAACGGTGACGGTTGCGGTTTGATTCTCGTTGGCTGGTCCAAGCGAATCATTCGCGAGCACGTCGATGGTGACCGAACGGTTGCGAGATGTTTCCGCGGTGTCGTCGTTGGCGACTGGATCATCGTTGACACCGGCAACCGAGATGCTGATCGTTCCCGTGTCGGTCGCACCGAGCGAATTGGTCACGGTGTAGACCAATGAGTCGCTTCCGAAGAAGTCAGCATTCGGAGTGTAGGTCAACGTCGCATTGGTCAAGTCGCCCACTGTGCCACTGACGGAAGCCGAACCATTCGCAGGATTGGTCGTGATGGTGACCGTTCCCGTATCGCCGCTGTCCAAATTCACGAGTGTCGACAGATCCAAGGTTACCGCACCGCCGTCTTCGGTCGCCGAAAGCGAACCGTTGTTGGCGACTGGGGGTGAGATCACGTCGGTGACGGTGATATTGACCGTTGCGGTCGCAGTCAACGATCCATCGGTCACTTGATAGGTGAACGAATCGGGACCGTTGTAGTCGGCGTCCGGGGTATATCGGATGATGCCGTTGCCCAGCGAAACAGCCGACCCGTTGCCTGGGTTGGATGCGACCGAGATGACCAGTCCGGTGCTGTCGATGTCAGCTACGTTGCTGTTCAAGTCGATGTCGATGCTGTTGTCTTCCAGAACCGTCACGCTGCGGTTCGTGGCGGTCGGAGCATCGTTGACAGGCGTCACGTTGATCGTGATGGTGCCTTCGTCGAACAATTGGTCGCCTTGAGTGCTGGTCGCACGGTAGACGATGGTTTCAGTCCCGTTCGCATTCGCGTTGGGAGTGTAAGTCAAGGTGCCGCCAGCAGAGATGCTGGACGTTCCGGCGGCGTCTGTGCCACTGATCTTCGTGAACACGACCGAGTCACCTGATTCCAGCGTGACCAAGTCGTTCAGGTTGATGGTCAGCGTTCCCGAATCTTCGTCGATGGTTTCCGAATCGTTGGCCGCGATCGGAGCGTCCAAGACGTCTTGAATGTCGATGTTGACGACCGCGGTGTCCGTTCCACCCTGGCCATCACTGATGGTGTAGGTGAACGAGTCATCACCGTCGGAGGCGACGCCCGTCGATGTGTAACTGATTTGAGTGCGGCCATCGACGGTAACGATGGTGGCCGTGCCACGAGTTGGTTGCGTGACTGAGGTGATCGTCAGCGTTCCGCTTTCACCGGGGCCGTCCGCGTCGTTGTCCAAAACGTCCAGGGTGACGGTTGCACCCTCGGCGACTTGATAGTCGTCATCGTTCGCGGTCAGGTCGGTGTTGTCCGGCGTGACGGTGACGGTAATCACGCCCGTGTCACTGCCAATGTCGTTGCTGGCGGTGTAAGTGATGGTCGCCGTGCCGAAGAAATCTTGTGCTGGCGTGTAGAATATCTCATCGCCAGCGAAGCGAACGGAACCACTGCCGGAAGTCAGGACTGCGTTGTCCAAGGTGACAGTGCTGCTTCCCGTGTTGATGCTGATCAAGTTATCGTCGCTGAGATCTGCGACCTCAGCTTCGCTGGTGACACCGCCACCGTTGTCCTCATCGATGGTGATCGCTTTGTCAGCCGCGTTGATGCCCGTTTGGCTGTTCGTGACCGTCACATTCACGGTCGCCATCGCCGTCAACTGACCGTCTGAAATCGTGTAGGAGAACGAATCGCTGCCCGAGAAACCAGCGGGAGCGGTGTAGCTGATCTCGCCATTGGAAATGATGGCACTGCCGCCGTTGGCGGTTGTCAGCACCGAAGATGGCTCTTGCAGAACCAAGACAGAGTTGTCTTCGAGTGGTCCGGCCGAGTCGTTGTCCAATGCGTCGATCGAGATCGTTTCACCTTGTTCGACGGTCGCGGTGTCGTTCACCGCGATCGGAGCGTCGTTGACCGCGGCGATATCGACCGAGATCGTTCCGGTGACGGTGTCTGTTCCGTCCGAAGCGGTGTAGACGAATTGATCGCCTGTTCCAAATTCATCCGCGGCAGGTGTGTAGGTCAACGTCGTGCCGCTGAGCTCGAACACGCCCTTGGTTTCCACTTCAGAAACCGTCGCGTAGGTCGTGCCACCTGGGTTGCCCGAGTTGAGCGTGGCCAAGTCGATCGAAACCGCACCCGCGTCCTCGGTGGCGTTCAGGGTGCTGTTGGCTGCCGTGATGCCGCTGGCGGAACCAGTGACATTCAGAATGAATCGCGAATCGTTGTCCAGCTGAATCATGTTGCTGGGAACGTTCTCTTCGCCAACCTGGGTGCCGTAGATCAGAACACCGTCGCCCTCATCCGGCGGATCCAGCGAAACCATCAAGTTGGTCGTCGGTGCAACCGCCCGGACGGGAATACTGAAAACGTCGTAGGCAATGCTCGAGTTGAAGTCGGAAAGTTCTTCGGTCAAGTCATTCGTTGGACCGAGAGCACCGATTTCGTTGAACAGGTCAACCGTGTCAGTGCCGATGGTGGCGTCTTGGGCGAAGGAGCCAAAGACTCGGTTCTTACCGTAGATCTGAGCGTTGCCCGCGTTGCGAGTGTTCAGCTCGAGGGCACGCAAAATTGGAGCTGCGTTGAAAGAACCATCGCCATTTTGAACGTTCGTTTGGGAGATGGTGACGGGTTGGACGTTGCCGCCAATTTCCAAGGTGACCTGCAACTGCGGCACATCCACGTTGATCAGGTCGTCACCGCTGTAAAGGATGTCCAACAAGAACGATCCACCACCGCTGGGTCCGCCCGAGGAACCATCGATGCTGCCGTTGACAGTGACGTCCGCTGCCGAATCCACCAACGGGCTCAGGTCCGCGATGATCTGAGCCAGATTGTCTTCGGCGGTATCAAGCGAACTCGTGCTTCCAATGAAATCGGCGAACGAGCGAGTTTCCGTCACCGTTGGATTGTCGGCAAACGAGAACGTGATGTTGCCGCTGATTGGAGAATTCAGAACGGTGTTGTCAAACGTGATCTGTTGGATCTCACCGACGGCTGGTTCCAACACGTCCGTCTGGTCCATCACGATGTCCGTGACCGCACGGAAAACGCCAGTGGCACTGAAACCACGAAGATCCTGGACACCAACTTCCAGCTTGAAGACTTCGTTGACGTCGACGTTGTAGGTCAGTTGCTCGTTCGAAGTCGGCAAAACATCCGTCGCACCAGCGGTGTTGTCGACCAGCGAGTCGTCCAAGTTGCGAGCGGCCAAGACGAACTCGACCAATGGCATGTCCGCTTCGCCCTCACCACGGTTCAGAGCGTTGATGACGCTGAGAGCATCCAGGGCGGTCACGCGGTTATCGCCAGTCACATCGACAAAACCAGCGAATTCCTCCGTGCCGTCCAGAGCTTCTCCCTCACCGTGTTGGTTGAGGTGATTGATCACCATCAGGGCGTCAAGCGCGGTGATGTATTTGTTGTTGTCAACGTCGTAGGCACGCCAGTAGTTGTGTGCCACGGCGATTTCGGGTTCGCCCTCGGGAGCTGCGTCCATGGCCGATGGAACGTCACCTGCCAGCAATTGACGACTTTCCAGCGATTCGCTGAGCAGTCGACGCTTGGTCAAGCGGTTCGCACGGGACCGGTCTTCGCTTCGCTTTCGTGATGACGACGGGCTCACGCTGCGAAGCAGTTGACGCAGATTCTTCATCTGTTTTCTCGGCAATTCGAATGGTTGGGCTGGGTCGATGTATGGGTCTCCGCGACGACCGAAACGCCCCAATGTCGACAGGCAATCCGGTGTTCCGCGCAAAGTCGTAACGAGCTCCCGAAGACCGCTCTCACGGTCGGGACCGCCAGCGTAATCCAAAAACTTTGGGCGGGTGCGAAAATTTGAAAAGCAGGTGCATCTTACCTAGACCACCGCCTTTATCAATCTTTGGTTGGTGCAAGGAAACAAAAACGATGGGTTGGTCGCGGTTGGACGGATTATTCCGGCAATAAGTTCCGATTTGGCTGATGAAAAAATGAAAAATTGACGACATCCCGCCGTCGCTTTTTTGATGAAAGTCGGGATGGTTCGGCTCAACCCGCTCGTTTTCATTCCACGCCCCCCGGTTTTCACGCGATTGCCCGCTGAATCGGGGCGGTGCACGTTTTCCGTGACCTAGCTTTCAAAAACTTTTTCACGCCGCGTGATCCATCACCTCTGATGACCCACTCCCAATCACCCGAAACCGAGACCGCCGAGCCGCACGTGGACTCGCTGGAGATCGCCGAGCCAACGATCCAGCCTTGCGAGCAGCGTTTGGCACTATCCGCTTCCTTGATGGGGGCTTGGTTGGCAGATTGGGCGGATCCGATGCAGGCCTGTTCGGCCGATATTCCGACGTCCGGTTCAGGCTCGATTGCACCTGCCAGCAGCGACGCTGATTCCTCACCGGTTGCTGATCACGGAATAGATGCACTGGGAATGGGGCCACTCGCCCCCGCCAACCCGCCCCAACCGATTGAAATTGAGAACGCTTCGTTCCCCACCCCCGCGGGTTGGAATTTTGATGCTTGGGTGGAGCAGTCAACTTCGGGATCGTTGTGGGAACAAGCTCAGAACCTGAGAGAATCCGGTGAGTTGGGGGCTGGCGGCAGTTCGCCTTGGGATGGCAGCGGTCAAACCATCGCCGTGATCGATAGCGGAATTGCCTACGATCACATCGCTTTGGGGGGAGGCTACGGGCCCGGTTACCGCGTGGTTGGTGGGTACGACTTTGCAGAGAACGATTCCGATCCCTACGACGATGCACCCGCCGGATACCACGGTTCGCACGTCGCCGGCTTGGTCGCGGGCGATGGATACCTCGATTCCGGAGCGACCTTTCAAGGTTTGGCACCAGGGGCTGACCTGGTGGGACTGCGCGTTTTCGATGACGCGGGTAACGGAAATCTGCAGTGGATCGAATCGGCGTTGCAGTGGGTGATCGAAAACCAAGACACGTTCGAAAACCCCATCACGACGGTCAATCTGTCTTTGGGAACTGAATTGACAGATGCTAATCGATTTGACGCGATGGCAATGCTCGAAGACGAATTGCAAACGCTTTACGAAAGCAACGTGATGGTGTTTGCCGCGGCGGGAAATTCATTCGCCACGATGGATCACGATACGGCCGACGCGTTGATGTATCCCGCATCCAGTCAGTATGTCGTCGGCGTGGGGTCTGTCGATTCGAATCAGAACCTCAGCGATTTCTCACAACGCGAAGACGGCATTTTGACGACTGGCGGGCAAGCGATTCGAAGCTCGGTGCCCGAACATGTTTATGGCGCAGATGGCTTCGCGAACGATTATGCGCTGTTGAGTGGAACCAGCATGTCCAGCCCACAAGTGGCCGGGGCCTCCGCGTTGATCCGGCAAGCCATGCTGGAATCTGGAATGACACCGACGGTCGATTCCATCTTGGCCCGAATGAACGAAACAGCAGACGTTCACACGGACCCAGTGACCGGAGTTCAATACAAAACATTGAATCTGGACGCCGCGTTGGCCTTTGCGGTGAACGAACCTGAACCAACACCGACGCCTGAACCCGCACCCACGCCGGAACCAACGCCCGAGCCAGCACCAAACCCAACTCCGGAACCTTCGCAGCCCACCACGATTGATCGATTCGACGGAACCACCGGAAGCGACGAAATCGTGTTGGATCTTCGTCAGATGCGGCTGGAATCCGATGGTTCGATCAGCGGCAATGCGTTGCTTACGGATGCGACCGGGACACACAGCCTGGACACGACCGCCCCGTTTCTCTTGGACGGTGGTACCGGTGGGGATGTGCTTCGCATCTTGGGTTCGGCGGAGGCGGAAAGCCTGCTGTTGCGACCACCCAACAACGCCGATGGTTTGAGCCGGCTGAGCTTTTTAGGCGGCGAAATCGAAATTCGCGGGTTTGAAAACGTTTCGTTTGTCGGCGGAGGCGGCTTGGACCACGCGACGCTTTATGACAGCACCGGCAACGATGTGTTGACCGCTTCCAATCAGACCGCACGCATGACCGGTGTTGGGTTTGAGTTCCGCGTCGACAATGTGCCGAAGTTGTTTGCTCATGCGACTGCCGGAGGCGAAGATTCCGCGCACTTGAATGACACGGAGTACGACGATCGGTTGGTCATTCGTCCACAATTCAGCTCGTTGCGAAACGAAGTGCAAACGCAAGCCGTGTTTGGTTTCGAAAGAGTCTACGCCTACGCCGAAGCCGGTGGGCATGACTCGGCTGACCTAGGTGATTCCGAAGCCAATGACGTCATGTCCATCTCGCAATCGCAAGCAACGATCAGCAGCAGCGGCTACCGCGCGACGGCGATTGGATTTGAAGATGTTTCTGCCAAAGCCTCGGCGGGCGGCGAAGACACCGTTCGAATCTATGTGACGCAGGCCGGCGGAACTTGGCACACGACCGATTCGCTGACCCAGTGGATCGGCGCGGATGGTACCAGTCGCATTGCTCGAGGGTTTGAGCACAGCGAAACATTCGAGCGATTCGAAACGCAATCTCTTGCTGAAACTTCCTCGTTGACCGCGAACCCATCCTCAACCAGCGGCCTCCCAACATCGGCGGTGAGACCGTTCGATGAAGAGGCCCACCGCGACGCTCTGCGGCGGATGTTTGAAACGTTGGAAGACTAGCAGTTCATTTCATGCTCGGTGAGGTCAGCCGCTGAGGGTCGCTTCCTGCTTCAAATCGTTGTTTTTAGAGTTGCGTTGGCTTCTGTCCGGTGGAACCGGACCTACATGGACTCATACTTCGCCCGGTGGAACCGGGCCTACACGGGCAGTCCGGTGGAACCGGACCTACGTGGGTTGGGAGTTGGTATGGCAGAGGGATGGCCCTTGGGTGTTGTTGCGGGAGCTGGGAGCGTCGCTGGGGCGGTCGCTGGCGTCTTTGCCTGCGATTTGCAGTGTTCTGTCGAGACGGTGTGACAATTTGGTACTCAAAGTCGCTTGGTTTAAACGCTTGTTTAAAACGTATGTTTGGATCATGCTGCGATGAAGTGGCGTTTCGATTTGAAACCGTTCTCCTTTTCTTTGAGTCCACCAGCTTGTCTCGCTCACAACCGGATGCTGACACGACCGATTCACGTGAGACCGTTTCTGGCTCTGTTGAATCAGGCTCCGTCGAATCAGGCCTGCCCGAACCGGCCCAACGTTTGTTGAACGCCGCGGGACCGGTGTTTGCCCAGCGAGGGTTCGATCGCGCCACCGTTCGCGAAATCGCGAACATCGCGGATGTGAATGTGGCTTCGGTGAGCTATTACTTCGGCGACAAAAAGGGCTTGTACACCGCCGTCATTCGATCCATCCGCGAGCGTCGCGAACGAGCGTTTCCTTTGCCGGTTCTGGGGCAGGGCACGGCTCAGCGCGATTTGGAATTGCTGGTTCGAACGTTGCTATCACGGATGTTGGCATCGGACGAAACCGGATGGGAATCAATGTTGATGATGCGTGAGATGCAACATCCCACATCCGCGATCGACGGCTTGGTCCGCGACTATTTCAAACCGCTTTACGACGCGCTTTGTCAAACCATTGGGACGCTGCTTCCGCCTTTGGATGCCAATTCGTCCTGGCAGACTGACGCACTGGTGCCCCAGTTGGCTTTGGGGGTCGTTGGCCAGTGTTTGCACTACCGGATTGGCCGCCCGGTGCTGAATCATTTGATCGCCCCCGAGTTACTTCAAAAGCATTACGGCTCGGATGCGTTGTGTCGCATGATCACGGCGACGACCTTGGCCGCTTGCCAAGACCAAAACGTGATCCAGCAACATCTCCTTCTCGAATCATCGACTTTCCCACCGGCGGAAGACGTCGCTTGTCAATCCAACTGAATCGCTGAACATCATGACCGAAAATACCATGACAGAAGACGAACCTGCTGTTCAGGCACATGGCGTGTCCGATGGGACTCCGCCGGAAATGGAAGGGCCGATCGCTTCTCCTTACAAACACGGCAACGACGTGACGAGTGCTCCTGCTGACAACGACTCGATCAAGTTAGTGCGATCCTCGAATCTGACTTCGTGGTTGCTGTTCAACATCGGAATGCCGATTGCCTTGCTGGCTGGTGCTGGTGGATTGGTCGCCGCGTTGGGCTCGATCCAACCGTCCACGCGTCCTCCCGCGGATCAATCACGAGCCGGACGTTTGCAAGCCTTGCCCGCCGTGGAGGTCGTGCCCATTCAGTCTTTGGCCGACAGCGGCGAGCGGTTGCACTTGAACTCCGATGGCACCGTGGTGCCCTTTCGCGAAGTCATCTTGGCAACGGAAGTCGCCGGGCGAATCATCGAGAAATCCGACCAATGCGAAGCTGGCCAGTACGTGACCGCGGGAACCGTGCTGATGCGGATCGACCCGACGGATTATGAATTGGCGGTGCAACGTTTGGAGCAAAGCCAACAGTCCGAGTACGAGCAAATTCGCGAAGTCGACCAAGAGTTGATCAACTCAAAACGTTTGCTCGAGATCGCTGACGCCGACATCGAACTGCAAAGTCGCGAAGTGAAGCGATTGGAGAAGTTGCCAGAAGACTTCGCCGCTCGGAAGGAACTCGACACGGCTCGGCGAGCGGTGTTGCAAGCCGAGCAACAAAAAGTCACGTATCAAAACCAAATCGATTTGCTGAGAACCCGCCGTTCGCGATTGGAACTGGCCGAGCAGCTGGCCGCGACTCAGCTAAAACAGGCCAAGATTGACCTGCAACGCACCGAGATACGGGCTCCCATCGATGGCGTGGTTGTCAGTGAACAAGCTGAGCTGAATACGTTTGTCGCTCGCGGAAACCCCGTGGTGACGATGGAAGACACGTCCAAAGTCGAAGTCGCGACCTCCTTGCGCATGGACCAGCTTTATTGGGTGCTGAACCAAAAGAAGTTGGAGTCGCCCATCGATGATTTGAATGCACCAGCCAACGGCGCACACCGTGGTTACAAGTTGCCGCCGACCAGTGTTGAGGTGCACTATCAACTGTCCGGACGCGACGATGTTTCTTATGTCTGGGACGGTCAACTGCTGGGCTACGACGGGATTGGCATGGACGAACAAACTCGTACGGTTCCGGTACGCGTTGTCGTGGATCAGCCGCAAGTGTTTGAGGTGCGCCGCAACGATGTGGCGGACGCGGCAGCCGATCCGGCCGTCCAAAACATGGTTGCGGCCGGGCCCACCGCCTTGGTTCGCGGCATGTTCGTGCGATTGCGATTGGAACTGGATCCCGCCGTGCCGTTGGTGATCCTGCCCGCGGAAGCCTTGAAGCCCGGCAATCGTGTTTGGGAATTCATTCCCGACGAAACGGTTCTGGACCAAGCGTCCGAGAAGGTTGCGGCAAAGACCGAAGAGGCTGAGGCTGCGAAACCCGAGGCGGAACCGGCGGCCGAATCCATCGCCAAGGATGGTGAAGAGTCCTCCGAATCAGAGCTTGTGTTCGACGCGAATGCTTGGTCGGCGGGACGCTTGGTGATCCGCCAAGATGTTCGTCCGGTTGATCTGCTGTCAACGTTCGGCGGAACTTCGGATCACTGGATTTGCGAAGTGCCCGATCAATCGATTCACGGTGACAGTTTCGTGGTGGTCTCGCCTTTGGGAAGCATCGAATCGGACACGTTCCCGGTTCGCGCACCGGCCAAAAGCTTGTCGCCTGAATCGGAGTCGGCTGAAGAAACCGCGGCCGCGGAATCCAAGCTGACCAAACGTTGAACGCAACTGGAGTGAGACACGTTGAGATGCGACGTGCTTTCTCAAGTGACCAAAATCCCGCGACACGCGGAAGCGGTCCGTCATCGTTGTCACCGGACCCAATCGCTCATTCAATTCCTTTCCAAACAAAGTTACTTCGATGAAACGTGTGCTCGCTTGGGCCATCGAAAACGCACCTGGCATGAACGTCGTGATGTTGGCGTTGGTGATCGTGGGTGCGGCAGCGTTTGTCGCGATGCGTCGCGAGGTCTTCCCCGAGTTTGAACTCGAAGTGGTGATGGTTTCGGTGCCTTATCCCGGAGCCACACCTCAAGATGCGGAAGAGGCCATTTGTCAAAAGATCGAAGAAGCCATCCGGTCGATCGATGGGATCAAGAAGGTCACGTCCATCGCGATGGAAGGTCGAGGTTATGTGCTGGCGGAACTTCGCAGTGACATCAAAGACGTTCAAAAGGTGATGTCGGAAATCGATCGCGAGGTGGATCGCATCCCGAGTTTCCCTGATCTCGCAGAAGACCCCGAGATCGAACAAATCACCTTTCGCGATACCGCCATTCGGTTGGGGATCATCGGGCCGGATGATCGAACTCGCCGCGGCGAATTGAAATTGCGTGAAGTTGCCGAGTCCGTTCGTGATGATCTGCTGATGCTTCCCAGCGTGACCGTGGCGGAATTGATGGGAACGCGAAACTATCAAATCGACGTGGAGATCCCAGAGGCAACACTGCGTTCCTACGGTCTGACTTTGGAACGCGTGGCCGCCGAGATCCGTGCCCACAACGTTGAACTCCCGGGCGGGCAGTTGAAGTCGTCAGGGCAAGAAATTTTGTTGCGAGCAAAAAACAAAGGCCGCGTCGGTCCGGAAATCGAGCAAATTCCGTTGATCACGCGACCGGACGGAGTCGTGCTGACCGTCGGTGACTTGGGCAATGTCCGCGATGAATTCGAGGACGTAACCGCTATCGCGGAAATCAATGGCGAACCTGCCATGGTGGTGAACGTCCAGCGGACCAAGTCGGAGGACTTGCTGAACCTCGTGGATGACGTTCGCGGTTATGTCGCCAGCGTGGAGCCGCCACCCGGATACCGATATGTCCTCTGGGGAGACACCTCGGTCGATGTGCGAGACCGGATGGCACTGCTTTCACGAAACGGGATCCAAGGGTTGGCGTTGGTCTTTTTGGTGCTGGCGTTGTTCTTGGAAGTGCGTTTGGCTTTCTGGGTCGCTCTCGGGATTCCGATATCGATCATGGGTGCGGGGGCCGCGTTGGCTTGGGGCGATCAAACGCTCAACATGCTTTCGTTGTTTTCGTTTTTGATTGCGCTCGGAATCGTCGTCGATGATGCGATCGTGATTGGGGAAAACATCTACGCACACCGGCAAATGGGCAAATCGCTGCATGATTCGGCGGTCGACGGGGCAACCGAGGTCTTGCCCAGTGTCGCTGCGTCCATCACGACCACGGTCATCGCGTTCGCTCCGATGTTTTTCGTTTCGGGCGTGATGGGGAAATTCATGGCGGTGATCCCGTTCGCCGTGATCGCCATGTTGCTGGTGTCCTTGTGGGAGAGCACGTTTGTGTTGCCGTGCCACTTGGCTCACAGTCATTCAGGGTTCTTCCGTTTGGCGACGATCGTTACCTACCCGTTTCGTCCGTTCATGCTGCTGTTGTTTTGGTGCAACGCACGAGCCAGCATCGCGATGGAATGGTTCGCCGAGAAGATTTATGTTCCGACGCTGCACTTTTGCTTGCGGAACCCGGTTCTGCCCATCGCGGTCGCGTTTGCCTTGTTCATTGGCACCATCGGAATGATTCGTGGCGGTGTGGTGACGACGGTGTTGTTTCCGAAATCCGACAACAACTATCTGCAAGCCTCGGTGGTCTTCCCCAACGGAACGCCATCGACCGCCACGGAAGCCGCGACTCAGCGGATGGAACGCGCTCTGCAAAAAGTGAGTCGCGAGATCGCACTGGAACGAGCCGCCGCAACTCGGGAACCACTGGAGTCCCTTTATCCGCCGCCGGAAGGTGACTATGTGGGCCCCGTCCGATTCGCCTATCGAGAGGTTGGATCGATCACGAACACCGCCGGACCGATGGGTGGGCAAGGATCCAGCGGCAGCAACGCGGGCCAGATCTTTGCAGAACTTCATGGCACCGAAATTCGCGACATTCACAGCGACCAACTGATCGCTCGTTGGCGTCGGGAGGTGGGCGAGATCGCTGGCGTCGAGAAGATCACCTACGGCAGCATCGGTACGGGACCAGCCGGCACGCCGATTGAATTCAAATTGCTGGCGTCGGGGGAACACGTCGATGAATTGCTCGCAGCGACCGAGGTGATGAAAGAAAAGGTGGCGACGTTCGCGGGTGTGTTTGACATCAGCGACGACAACACTCCCGGCAAATGGGAGTTTCAATTCCGAGTCAAAGACAAAGCGCTCGCTACCGGCGTCACGCCGACGGATTTGGGGCAAACCGTTCGCAACACTTACTTCGGCGCGGAAGTCATGCGTCTTCAACGCGGGCGTCACGAAGTGAAGTTGATGGTGCGATATCCGCCAGAGGAACGGACATCACTCGTGAATTTTCGCGAGATCCGAGTGGGAGGTGCCGACGGAATGCAGCGTCCCATCAATGAGTTGGCTGAGATTGAACTGGAGCGGGGGTTTTCCGAGATCAACCGAGTCGACCAACAACGAAGCATCACCATCTCGGCTGACCTGGACGAGACTACTGCCAATGCGGACTTAATCATTGCCGACTTGCAAAAGCAATCGGATGAATTCATGCAGCAGTTCCCGAATGTTTCGATCCGTTGGGAAGGACAACAAGAGCAAAGCCGCGAGTCGGTCGGCAGTCTGATGGTTGGATTCGCCGTCGCCATCTTGTGCATGTTTGTCCTGTTAGTGCTTCAGTTTCGTTCGTACATGCAACCGTTGTTGATCCTGGCGATCATCCCGTTCGGCATGATTGGTGCCGTCTGGGGACACGCATTTTTGAATCTGCCATTGACGTTGTTCAGCATGTTTGGATTGGTGGCATTGGCTGGAGTCGTGGTCAATGACTCGATCGTGCTGATCGATTTCATCAATTCACGCGTGCGTGCTGGTGACGAACCGGTGCAAGCCTTGTTGGAATCGGGCCGGCGTCGTTTCCGACCGATCATGTTGACCAGCATGACAACGATTGCCGGCTTGATCCCGCTGCTGACCGAGAAGTCGTTTCAGGCACAATTGCTGATTCCCATGGCCAGCAGTTTGGCATTCGGATTGATGCTCGCAACAGCATTGGTGTTGTTGTTGATACCGGTGCTTTACATGCTGTACTTGCTGACGCTGCAGTCGCTGAACATCCCCTTCGTCGAAGTCGAGGAGTGAAGCTTGTTCGACAGTTCGCGGTCCGTTTTCCGTAGGTCAGGCCTCGCCTGACGGCCGCGCACCTTCGCCCGCAACCCTGACGCTGTGGTCCTGCCACCTTTCCACTCTTAACCGTAGGCCGGAACAAGCCGCTTCGGCGCGGTTCCGGCGATTGCAATTGTTCGAGCGAGTGACGTCTTGCCGGATGTGCGTCGCAAAGCCTCCTTCATCCGGCCTACGCCTTTCGTCGCGACACATTGCGGGCGACACCGGTGGGCTTGCGCCCAGCCGCTAACATGGTGCACCCGTAGGTCAGGCCTCGCCTGACAACCGCGCACCTTCACGCACAACTTTTTCGCTGTGGCCCTTCCACCTTTCCACTCTTATCCGTAATCCGGAACAAGCCGCTTCGGCGCGGTTCCGGCGGTGCAATCGTTCGAGCGAGCGACGTCTTGCCGGATGTGCGTCGCAGAGCCTCCTTCATCCGGCCTGCGTGTTTCGTTGCGAAACATCGCGGGCGACACATTTCGGGCGACACATTTCGGGCGACACCGGTGGGCTTGCGCCCATCCGCTAACATGGTGATCCCGTAGGTCAGGCCTCGCCTGACAACCGCGCACCTTCGGCCACAACCTTGACGCTGTAACGCTGCCGCTTTTCCACTTCCCACCTACGCGGATGCAGAATCTCACGCATTCAACTTGGTCGCTACCAAAAATGCCGCATGTTGTCTTGGAGCCACGACGTAAAACGTTCACCAAGCAAGAATCCCAGCGTGGTCCCCGAAATGATTCCCAACACGGCTCCGAAGGCAAACGTGATGACACCCCATCCGGGCATCGCCAGCGCACAGCCGAATCCGATCCCCGTGCCCGCAAGCCCACCCAAAAGGGCTCCCGCGATGGCGTTCGAGATTCGATCGTTGGTGTCCGCGGTCACTGCTGATGGCCCCGGATGTGAATGCGTTTTTCAATGCTTTCGATCCGGCCTCGCCAATCCTGTGCCTCCACTCGTAGACTGAAGCTTGGGACGGACGCGTCCATGCAAACCTTGTAAATCAATCCGTTGCCTGGGGCGACACGCACGAGGCCGCGTTCGCCGGGGGACACATAGACCTGGTCGTCTCTCACGCCGCAAGCAAATCCTCCAATGATCGGAGACGCGAAGGGATCCGAGTTGTTTGGAAGCCAAACGGGGGAGCGTCCCGCATTGACGATCGAAACGTCATAGACTTTCGCATGTGTGTAGTACGCGTGGTAACGTTGGAGGTCGACGGGCGCGTGGATCTGGATTTTGGGTTGAAAAGGAATGCAGCATGCAAACACCAACGCAAACAAAGTGGTAAGTGCGAACAAGGTAAGAAGTCGAAACTGTTTTCGCTTTGGCATCGGTGAACCACTAATGAGTGAGCCGATCGGACGGCACCCATCTGCTAGCCGAGACATTCTCCACAGGATGCAGCCAATTGGAGAAGCAAAGCCGCAGCCAAGTGATTTTCTGTCCGTTCAGCTTCAATTGCTCCATTCTTTCAAGCCTCGTCGTCGATCGGAAAATCCAGCGGTTGATTAGCATGGACGTCCTCGCTCGTTCGCTCTGTTGGATCGTGCCGGGATGAAGGTCAAACCCGATCATGATATCGCATTGTTCGATTGCCGTTGAGATTTGGTTGAACTGCGAGGTTCTGAATCAATGTTCGTAGGCCGGAACGAACCGCTTCGGCGCGGTTCCGGCAGTTGCAACGGTTCGAGCGAGTGGTGTCTTGCCGGATGTGCGTCGAAGAGGCTACTTCATCCGGCCTACATGTTTTGTTGCGAAACATTGCGGGCGACACCGGTGGGCTTGCGCCCATCCGCTAACATGGTGCACCTGTCGGTCAGGCCTCGCCTGACGACCGCGCACCTTCGGCCACAACCTTGCCGCTGTGGTCCTGCCACCTTTCCACTCTTATCCGTCGTCCGGAACGAACCGCTTCGGCGCGGTTCCGGCAGTTGCAACGGTTCGAGCGAGTGGTGTCTGGCCGGATGTGCGTCTCAGAGCCTCCTTCATCCGGCCTACGCCATTCGTTACGACACATTTTGGGCGACACCGGTGGGCTTGCGCCCAGCCGCTAACATGGTGCTCCCGTAGGTCAGGTTCCACCTGACGACCGCGCACCTTAACGCACGATCTTTTCGCTGTGGCCCTGCTACCTTTCCGCCTCCATGCGTAGTCCGGAACAAGTCGCTTCATCGCGGTTCCGGCGGTTGCAATCGTTCGAGCGGGCGACGTCCTGCCGGATGTGCGTCGCAGAGGCTCCTTCATCCGGCCTACATGTTTTGTTGCGAAACATCGCGGGCGACACGTTTCGGTCGACACCGGTGGGCTTGCGCCCATCCGCTAACATGGTGCACCCGTAGGTCAGGTCCCACCTGACGACCGCGGTCAGCGCACAAAAAACCACCGGCACGCATGACTCGTGCCGGTGGTTGACGGTCCAGACGTTGGTGACGTTGGAGCTATCGAGCGATGACTTCGACCGTGGTTTCGATCAAGTCGTTTTCTGCTTGCAAAGAAGCGTTGTTGGTGTTCTCCAGAGTGACCCAACCTTCAGCGTCTGGTTTGGCACGGCTGATGGCCGATGCCAAGGCGACGGTTTCGGCTTGGTCCAATTCGATGACTTCGCCACCGTTGTTGACGAACGAGGCGGGGGGCAGCAAGGGAGCACCTTCAGTGCTGGCACAGCATCCCGCATCGCAACCGCCGATTTCGCATCCAACGTCACAACCGGTGTCGCAGCATCCGGTTCCGCAGGAGCCTTTGCCGCCGAACAGTCCACAAGCACGTTTGCGGCAATCAGGGCAGCAGGTGATGGCGGACCAATCGTAGGTGCAGACGGTCTTCTTCTTTTTGTCGGTGACCAGCTTCTTGATCGTGCGGACCTTGCCACACTTTTTCAACGGGCCACATTCCCATGGGAAACGCAATGGCGGGATGCAGATGGTTTCGCATTCCACATCATAGCATTTGACATCAACTTCTTCTTTTTCGACTTCGACAACGCAGCGGCCGGCTTGGCAGAAACAACATGCGGGGCCGAAAGCGCTGGCGGTGCTGGAGAACAATGCCGATGCGGTGAGGGCAACGAGTCCCAGCAGAGCGAAGCGACCGAATGGGATGGATCGGTTCATTTGAAATTCCTTTTTCAGTTCTGTGCGGTTTGGCGTGCGGGGCTGTGATCAGCCCCGCACAGAAACTTGGGGGACGGGTTCGCGGGATCGATCAGAAGTCGATCATGAAGCGAGCACCGTAGACGTTGTAGTTGCCATCGACGGGAGCTCCGCCGCGGTTTCCGACCGTGCTGTTTTCGATCTCACCCGTGATGTAGTTGAACTGCATGCGAGCGTTGGCGTTCCAGTACCAGTTCATGGCCGCCGTGAAAGCCTGAGCTTCACCGCCGTAGAACTGGGCATCGCCACCATCGCTGAAGTCAGCCACGGAGTAGCGTGCTGCCAATTGCCATGCACCCCAACCGCCCGAGCGGCATCCGTTGCAACGATCCACCAACCAGAAGTTCTCGAATGGAACCGGGCGGCCGAGCGTTCCCGAGCCACGATCCCAAGGCATGTGTTCGCCGGTTAGGAAGTAACTGGCGTAGACGTAACCACCGTCCAAACGCAAGTCTTCGAATCCGTCACGCTCGATCCAGTTGCTTTGGTATTCACCAACGATCTGCAACGCACCGAGGTTCACGACGCCTTCCAATCCGAGCAAGTTGTAGTAGTCGGTGCCGTCGATCTGTCCCGTGTCCAACCAACGGGTGCCGCTGGTGCGAGCTTCCGGACGAGTGCGGAAACGCGATTCAGCGTTGTCTTCGGTGCTGACGTCAGCGTGTGTACCGGAGATGGCCCAGTGAGCGTATCCACGACCGTTGCTGGTTTCGTCGTACCAGATCGTGTTGGCCAAACGCCCCGCGAGTTGCAATTGCAAGTGATCGCCGGTGTAGTTGCCTTCGTCTTGAACGTTGCGTTGGTTGTAGACACCGTAACGCCAGTTCCAAGCTTCGTTCTCAGAAACGCCGTACGAGGCCACACCCAAACGACGAGCGTCTTCGTTGAACGCTTCGATCACGAACGGACGTTCGATGAACACGTTGTAACGTGAGCTGTTCAGGTGGTCCAAGCCGTATGGACGCTTTTGGTTACCCACCAAGACTTTTTGCAGGAATGGCAGATCGCTCCATCCCAAGTAGGCATCACGGAATTCGGAATTGTTGCCGTTGGCAAATTCCATTTCGATCTTGTAGACCATGTTGTCTTTGACTTTGCCCGACACGCCGAAACGCAAACGTCGGAAGCCAAGGCGGTTCAGTTCGTCGTCTGGACCAGCGCTGAACTGATTCATGGCTGGATCGTCGTCGGTGTCAAATCCCCAGGCATCCACGTGCACACGACCACTGATCTTCATGGTCGATTTGCTGGACCCGCTGACGACCAACGATTTGTTGCTCGCTTTGGCATCGACCTCGTCGAGGGCTTCTTCCAAGCCTTCGAATCCTTCGTCCAGCGAATCCAAACGCTCGGCAAAGGCGTTGAGTTTGTCTTCGAACGTGTCGTCGTCGAGTTCCTCGGATTCTTCCAAGTCGGCGTCGACAACGCCGGGTTCAGGACCGGGGTTCAGTCCATCTTCGTCTTGAGCGACAGGCCGTACTGGTGCGGCACTGTATTCGCTTGACAGCATGCTGTTGAAGCCGCCCGCGGGTTGCGGATCGACCAAGACGGATTCGTTTCCATTGCTGGGCGCTGGTGACCACCAGTCTTGAGCGTTGGCCGCTGTCACGCCACTGGTTGCCAAGCAAACCAACGCCGCGAGGGTTCGTCTGGCAGCGCTCACGCGACGCCGCATGGATGAGGATTCCATCGATTTGAGACTCCGTTAATAAACTCTTAGCACCAACCAATCCCTAGGTTGGCGTCGCCTTACGGAGTCTGTATCGAACGTCTCTTTAACGCGGTGCTGCCGATGATTGACAGCGCCGCGAGTCTTAACATTTCTTAATAATTGTTACTGAATCAACTGGATCAATCGGCACAACCGGATTCGAAAGATCGAGAACATTCCGAACAACCGACACGACCGGAACTCGGTCAGTTGCCCATCGTCGAAAGTGTGCAATAGTACGCCCCAACTTCGCCGGTGGGGATTTGAAAGACCGGCGAAAGCTCGTGTGAGCCTTCGGTGAGCTCGATTTGCATGGTCACAACGGAGTCACCCGGTTCGACCTTGGTGGAAGCAACCGCTCGCCCGTCCACTCGAATTTCTGCGGCCTGAACCGAGATCGCTCGACCCGGTGTCGTTCGGTAGGCCCTGGAGGATCCAGGCACATCTTTTCCTGGCTCAAGAGCGGCACCGATGGCCGTACCGGACTCTTCTGGCCAACGTCGCAACTCAACTTGGTAAGTCCCCGATCGGTGGACTTGGATCGCCCAGTGGCCGTTGTGTTTGAGCTTCTTTTTGCTGGCCTTTTTCGGGAACACAGCCGCTGCGGCTCGAATGGCTGCTTGGTTCCATGGCGGTGCTTGACCGATCCAATCATGAGCCGTGAACGTGACCTCGGGGTGATCGGGATGTCCGACGATCATTTCGGTTGTTTGCGAGAACGTCGGTTCCAGTTCGGCCCACCACGCTTCGTAGAATTCTCGCATCGAGGCGACTTGTTCGGGATGTTCTTTCGCAATGTTGTTCGACTGACCGGGATCATCCGCGATGTTGTACAGCTCTTTCCCGTTGATCAAACGCCACTTGTTCTGCATGACGGATGACTGACGCCATTTGATGGGATCGATGACGCGTTGCGAATCCGTGATCAGCATACGTTTTTCGAATGAGTCGGCGGGTTGGTCTTTCAACAGCGAGACGATCGAGGTTCCGTCAAATTTGACCGTTTCGGGAGCCGGCACATCGCAGAGTTCGATCAGAGTTGGCACTACGTCCACCGCATGGCACAGCGTGTCATTGGTTCGGGCGGTTGCGAATCCACCGCGAGGGTAATGGAACACGAAGGGCACGCGGTGTCCGCCCTCGTAGGGGCTGCCTTTCTTGCCACGCATTTCCGCGTTGAAGATGTTCGCACCGCCAGCCGTCCCGTTGTCGGTGGTGAAAATGAAAATGGTGTTCTCGTAGATGCCGAGTTCCTTCAGCAACGCTCGTGTCTTTCCGACGTTGTCGTCGATGTTCGTGATCATGCCAAAGAAGGTGGCCACGTTGTCTTTCATGTCCGGGTACATGTCGATGTACTTCTGCGGAGCATGCAGTGGACCGTGCGGAGCGTTGGTGGCGATGTAGGCGAGGAAAGGTTGGTCCGCCTTGGCACAACGCGTGATGAATTCGTTGCCTTTTTCAAAGAAGACATCCGTGCAGAAACCATTGGCACGCACCGGTTTCCCGTTGTGGAAGTAGCTTCCGTCAAAGTAAGCGTTGTCCCAGAAGTCAGGCGTTTGACCGACGCCACCCCCGCCATGTCGATAGACCTCGGTGAAGCCATTGTCTTCCGCGCGGTAGGGATAGTTGTCGCCCAGGTGCCATTTGCCGAACATCCCCGTTTCGTAACCCGCGTCACGGAAGATCTCACCGAACGTGATTTCGTTGTCGCGAAGCATGGAACGGCCGCTGATGGTGTGCCAAACTCCGGTGCGATTGGTCCAGTGACCGGTCACAAAAGCGGAACGCGTTGGAGAGCAGGTCGGCGCAACATGGTAATCCGACAAAGAAGTCGACTCGGCGGCCAATGCGTCAATGTGCGGAGTCTTGACGACCGGATTCCCGGTGAATCCCACGTCACCGTAACCTTGGTCATCCGTGATCACGATCACCACGTTGGGATGATCCGCGGCGGAAAGACCGGTCGCAGAAAATGGACTTTGGTTCAGTCCGACGGAGGCAAACAACGTCAAGCAAATCAACCAACGCAACATGGCACGACTCAAACGGTGGGAAAGGAAAGGCGGGTAGCGAGACGCTCCAACGAGCAGTGAAGGCGGGCTCGAAAGCCGACGCCTGAGAAGCCAAATTCTAATCCGGTGGTGCGGACCCGATGCTGTGCGAGATGGTCCGAGTCCGGTTTCCACGCCGAATCATGATGATTCGGCTTGATCATCCAGTCCGCGTTCACTCACGTGACGCAAACGGTTGGTGGTGAAGGTTGAAAGCGACGCCTACTCGGCCATTTTCGCTTTCGAATACTCGTTTGAAATGCGAATGGCTTTCGCTCGATCCGCTTCGCTGTAATCCCAAAACTCCTGCACCACGGCTTCGGTTTTGGGGTAGTGCGAACCATCATCGCCAACACGGTCACGCAGTTGTGCCAAGCGGTGTTTCAGGTCCTGGACGACTTCCGCGTATTCGGGATTGTCGTATTGGTTGACGATTTCGGTTGGATCGTTGACCAAGTCATACAGCTCCCAAGCCGGTGGCGTTTGGTTTTCGCCCTTGTAGTCCGTGCCGTAGTAATAGATCAACTTGTGAGTCTTCGTGCGGATCCCAAGATGGCCGGGGTTGTCATGGTGTGCCATGTGCATCCAGTAGCGGTAATACGCTTCCTGTTTCCAGCCTTCGGGTTCCTGTCCGGTTTCGCAGATTTGGCGGAAGCTTTTGCCCTGCATGTATTCGGGCGTGTCGACGCCGGCGAACGCCAACATGGTCGGTCCGTAGTCCACGTTCTCGACGATGGCGTTCGAGCGTGAGCCGGCAGGAATGGACTTGGGGTAGCGAACCAAGAACGGCATGCGTTGGGATTCGTCGTACATCCAACGTTTGTCCATGTAGTCATGTTCGCCCAGCATGAATCCTTGGTCACCCGTGTAGATGATGACCGTGTTGTCCATTTGGCCGGTTTCCTCCAGCTTGGCAAACAATCGAGCCAAGTTGTCGTCGACGCCTTTCACGCATCGCAGGTAGTGCTTCAGGTAGATGTTGTAGGCTTTGCGTTTGGCTTCGTCGTCGCTGAGCCACGAGTCGACCCCGTAGTGTTTGGCGTAGTTGCGACGAGGGTTCCGCCGACCGATGGACGTTCCGATGTAGGGCGTCATTTCGTCACTCGCGCCGCGAGTCGCCAGGGAGCCAAACTTGGGTTGGTTCCACAAGTTCAATGGTTCGGGGATCGCGACGTCTTCCAGGTAATCTTCGTAACGCGGTGCGTATTCAAAGAAATCGTGGGGGGCTTTGTAGTGGTGCATCAGGAAGAACGGCTTGCTCTCGTCGCGTTCTTCATCGAACCACTGCAACGTGATGTCGGTGATGGCATCGGTGCTGTGCATGCCTTCCTTGACGATCGTATTTTTCGGCCATGGCTTGTCGCCTTGCACTCGAAATACCGGATCGAAGTATTTGCCTTGTCCCGGTAGAACGCAGTAGTAATCGAAGGCGGCCGGTTCGGCTTTCAAGTGCCACTTTCCGATCATCGCCGTTTGGTACCCAGCCTTCTTCATCTCGATGGCGAGGTGCTGGTTCTCCGGATCGATGCGTCCGTTCAGATCGAACACGCCGTTATTGTGGTTGTATTTCCCCGTCATGATGCAGGCACGACTGGGGGTGCAGATCGAGTTGGTCACGAACGCGTTTTCGAACAGCATGCCTTCCTTGGCCAAGCGGTCCAAATTGGGCGTAGGGTTCAAATAGGCCAAGCGGCTCCCGTAAGCACCCACGGCTTGCGTGGTGTGGTCGTCCGACATGATGAACAAGATGTTTGGACGGCCAGCGGCGGATGCCGTTGCTGGGGAAACCCATGGTGCGATGGTGAGAGCAAGCAACCACAGAACGTGTTGCGGCCCAATCGATTGGCGTGACATCATCAGTGCATCTCAAGGTGGGGAGGGATGGCGGGGAATGTTTTTCTTGATAAGCGTCAACCAATCCTTTGGTATCAGGCCTGCTGTTTGTCATCCGCCCGCGAAATTTGGGTTGGCTTTCGCGGGCGTGAATTGGAGTCTTGCGAACGGTCGTCGCGGATTTCGGTGCTGATCAAGCCGTCAAGCGTTTGAAGGCTTCGATGGTGTTGCGAGCCGCGGTGTCGGAATCAGGCAACGCAAACGCTTCCGCACACAGGTAGCCGTCGTAGCCGATGTCTTTCAAAGCCGCGATGATTGGGGCGTGGTCCATGTGACCCATTCCGGCGGCTTGGCGGTTCGAGTCCACAAAGTGAATGTGCCCGACGTAGCCTTTGCCTTCACGAATGGCGGCGGCGAGGTCGGCTTCCTCGATGTTCATGTGGAACAAATCGGCCAACAGTTTGATGTTGTCGTTGTCCAGCGTCTTGCAGAACTCAACGCCTTCGGCAACGGTGCGAAGCAGGTTGGTTTCGTAGCGGTTCAGTGGTTCGTAGAACAACGGCACGTTGTGTTGAGCGGCGTACGGGCCGAGTTCGTTGAGTGCTTCACGGAGATAGGCGAGGGCCTGGTCTCGCGAGACATCGCCGCCCCATTTACCCTGCATCGATCCGATGATCGCGGGGGCGTTGTAGACGCCGCCGAAGTCGATCATTTGTTTGACAAAATCGCGAGCCTTCGCGCGATGATCGGCATCGGGATTGGTCAGGCTCAAACCGTGTTTGACCATGCCCGCGCCGGTACCGACCGCCGCGACGACCAAGTTGTGTTTTTCCAGCAATCCCTTGAGTTCGGCTTCGTCGACCGCATCGGGACCGGGGGCGAAGATTTCGATGGCGTCAAAGGCGAGTGCGGACGCCTTTTCGCAAGCGTCTTGCATGCCGTCCCAATAAACGAACGGACCGCCGCGGGCTTCTTCGACCAAGCTGACTGTGATGGCTGATTTGAATGACATAGAAATTCGGGAGGGGAGACCGAGTGAGGAAGAAAAAAGGGTGATTCACAGAAGCGATCCGCTCGGCCAATGATCCAATGTCGCGACTGGGGAGGTCATCAACATGGAAAGATCGCAATGTTGCGATCGGATGGCTGCGGAGCGGTGACTTTCACCCACTGATTGATTGAATGGGGCTGGATTGAATCGAACCGGCGATCCGTGCGTGTGCTTTGCAAGAGCGGACGAAGGCGTCGCCAGACAGCGGTCGAGGACCGACGCCGGGCTCAGGCGTTGACGGGTTCGTCGTTGTTTTCAGGTCGGCCTTCGATGTAGAACCAATTGTGGATTGGTTTCAGGATCTCTTGGACCTCGGCGACCAACGTTTCATCCATGGGTTCTTGTGCCCATTCGACCCACTGAGCCACGCGTTTGGGGTTGGCGGAACCAGGGATGCAGGTCGCGAATTCTTCGTTGGCGATGCTGAATTGCAACGCAAGTTTCGCGATGTCACTGCCGCGATCCGCACAGTGTTTCGCGGCGGCCGCGGCGACCTCGCGGACTTGCGGGGTCGCTTTGTGCCACGGCGGCAGCTCGGCGTTGGTCAACAATCGAGCCGAGAACGGCGCGCCGTTCATCAGGCCGACGCCTTTCTCTTTCGCGATCGGCACCAAGTCGAGTGCCATGTCGTTTTGCAACGTGTAGTGGTTGTAGGTCAGCAAGCAATCGATGTCCGCACGTTCCATCACGTACTTGAACATCTTCATGGGGTAACCGCTGACGCCGACGTATCGGACTTTGCCTTTTTCGATTTCTTTGCGAATCGCGGGAATGGTTTCCTCGACGATCTGTGACATCTCGACAAATTCCAAATCATGACAGAGCACGATGTCGAGGTGATCGACCTTCATACGCTCCAGCGAAGTGTCGATGCTCTCCACCACACGCTTGGCACTGAAGTCGAAGTGTTGTCCGGTGTAACGTCCAAGCTTTGTGCCCAGGTAATACTGGTCGCGTGGGTAATCGGGCAGCACACGGCCAAGCATCATTTCACTCATGCCGCGACCGTAGAACGCGGCGGTGTCGATGAAGTTCATGCCGCTATCAAGTGCCACGCGAACGGCTTCCAGGCTTTCGCCCAAATCAACGCTGCGGAATTCCTGACCGATCGAAGACGCTCCAAAGGAGAGCGTCGTGAGTTCCATATCCGTTTGGCCTAAACGTCGACGAGGCAGCATTTTGGCAATTCTTGGGGTGATGAGTTGGGGGGGCATTTCACACGAGAAGCTGCTGCGAGTGTAACCGCCTCCTGCCGTGGATGCCAACGTGCCCGTCGCCGCGAAAACTGCGTTAAACGCTATAGACTACTGGCTGGTTGAAAGCATCCGAGCAGGCGTCTCATCTCACCATTGTTGATCGAGGTGTACGGCCGAAAACGAAGAAAGGCCGGAGGTCGACACACGCTCGATACGTGTGCCCACCTCCGGCCTTTGATGCGACGGCAAAGTGATGTGTCGTCGCTTCCGTTTTGCATCGGTTCAGTGGCTGACAATCAGCTCAAGAAAGCAGCTCGCGAAAGATAATTCACGCGAGAACCATTCATCGCAAGCTGGAGCCAAATGCGGTTTTCAACTTGCCGAGATACTGATCCGCACCGTTGATCTCGTTGAGGATCTTGCGGCTGAGTTCTTCCACCGACTTGTCCGCTCTTGCCAGCAGCGATTGAGCCTGATTCTGTTGAGCCAGCATCCACTCGTTCAGTTCCAACATCTGCTCGCGATGAGCTTCGTTGACCTGGGCAGCCACCTTGGCTTTGGACGCTTCCATCTGGCTCGCGATGGCCGTTCGTGCGGCGTTGTTGAACACGTCGCCCAGGTTGGTGTTCAGCTTCAAGTCGATGTCTTTCCAAGTTCCTTCGAACTCGGCGTCGATCTCGACTTGATCCACGTTGGCCAGCGATTGGTTCATTTGGATTGCGGCAGCGGACGCACCCGCGTCGCCTTTGACGTCGACACGCATGTTGACGCCTGACTGCTTGCTCACCAAGCGACCTTCGAGGTGTTCACCACGACTGGCCAATTGCACCCACACTTCGCGAACGCCGCCGGCGATGGCGATGCCAACGTCTTTGCCGCGGCCCAAACGGATCGGATCCGCGTTCATTTCTGGCCAGTGCAATGTCAGGCGATCCAGTTGATCGCCTTGGCGACGATCGCGAACGTAGTCGACGTCGACGGTTTCAGGACCTTCCAAACGCAAGCGTGCTCGCGTGGGATCGGCCAACAGTTCCGGAGTCGGTGTCATGTTTTCAACGACGCCCGACAGCGTGAAAACTTTGCCATCCGCTCGCATGGTACCGCTGACGTCACAGTGGCGAACCATCAACTCGGGACGGCGGTTGCCACCCAAGAAGTCATAGTCTTCGCCGCGAACACGCTCCGTGTCCGGGGCCACCACGGTGTAGTTGGCGAGGGTTCGCCCGTTTTCCAGATAGTCACGCAGTTGGTTCAGCGAACGGCGAATTTCGGCGCTGACCAAGTCGACGCCAAAGTTTTTCGATTCGCTGAGGTCGCCAGGGACAAATGCGTCGACCTTGTCCAAGTCTTTTTGTTTGGCTTGTTCCAAACGAGCCAAGTCGTTTCGCATTTCTTCGGGCATGGCGTTCATCGATTGACGCAACTGAATCAATTGCTCGCGAACCTTTTCGGCTTCCGCCAAGGTGCGTTGCAACTCGGGCCAATCTCGAAGCGGATTGTCGATGCCACTGGCGGCTTCGCGAATGGTTTCGACGCGTTGTTCAAGCGTTTTTGTTTCGCGGACCAAACGTTCGTATTCGTTTTTCCAACGTTCGCGAATTTGTTTGCCGGTGCGGACTGTTTCCAGGTCCTTGCCCAACGCTTCGGCGCGATCCGACAATCCGTCGGTTGCTGACGAAAGCAATTGCTCGATCATGGATGGACCGGACGATTCGATTTCGTCTTCGATCGTTTGATCCAAGTGACCGCTGCTGTCACGCGTGGTTCCGATCTGCAAACCGGCGATGCTGCCTTGGTCGATGACCCAGCGACGTCGTAGCAAAGCGTCCCCGTCGATCACAAAGTTGATCGAGTCCGCTTGGAAAGCGTTTCGAAATTCTTTGTCATCGCGAGGGTCGGCGACCCGCACGTCATCGAATTGGATTTGAGGCGGGAACAGTGCGACTCGCGTGGCACCGATTTCCGCTTTCGCTCCGGTCGATGCTTCCAAGCCACGAACGGTGATGTAGCTTGCCATCGGGCCGAGGCCCCAAAACAGCAGCATCAAAATGGTCGCGACAACGATCAACCGTGTCAGTAAGAATCTCCAACGAATCATGCTGCATCCTTGTCTTGCGAATCGCGCAATTGACGAAGCAAATAACTGAGCGCTTCATCGATCTTTTGTTGGTCGTTTTGTTCCGCCGCGTTGACGGAGGCCGAAGCCTTGGTCTGAACTCGGGGGCTGCTGAGGGTGGCGGTGGTTGTTGCCAGGTCCGCACGCTCGTCGATCATTTCAATCCGAGTGGTCTTGGTCTCAGACGACGAGTCAAATGCGGGTGGCGTTGGTTGGTTGGGTTCGATCGTGGCCGCGATCGGTTCCGCCTCATCGACTCGGCGAAAGTCAAAAACTCGTCCGGATGTGGCCGATGCGGTGGGCTCGAGCTCGGGGCGGAAGTGAGGCTTGGAGGGCGATTCGTGAGGTCCGTCGACCACCAATGTTTCTTCATCGCGTTGTCGTTGTTTTCGCTTGGGAGCGACGGCGACTTCTTCCAAGTCCTGGTCTTCGCTCCAGTTGCCCGAGATCGCTCGGCAAAGTGGATACGACAGCGCGAAAGCGGGCAGCAACGCGGCCAAGCCGATCAGGAAACTTCCCATCACGACGGTGTTGTTCAGGTCGGTCCAAGGAACCAACGGGTAGTCCCACGCTCGCGACATGAACTCGCTGACGCCTTTTTGGGCGAACACCCACTGCGCCAATTGGTCCGAGATGGGATCCAGCTTGGGGGCGATCATGGTCACGCCGATCGCGGTCAACGCGGCCATCGCGTGGTTGATTCGCAGCACGAGCACACCCAAGACCAACGCGACGGCGAGCAAATTGCCGTGCGGAATCAAGCCGATGAGCAGGCCCAACGAAAATCCCCAAGCGAGTTGGGACGGGTAGCGTCTTCCCGCGATGGCTCGGCGGAGTGTGCTGAGCAGTTTGATCGTGAATAGAATCATGCACCCGCCTCAAGCGGCTTTGATGGATGTAACAACTGGAGTCATCGTCTGTATCGGCAGGGCCGGAACAGATATTTAGTACAACCGTCAAAATCGACGCTGCCAGACCAATCCGTCGTTGTCGTCTTAGCGAGGAGATGAAAAATCGTGGCACCTGGGGCGTGGTGACAAAGAAACGTTGTCGACGGATCCACGCAAAGTCGGCAAGCATGCGGGCAATCGAGATTTATTCGTCGCTCCGTTGACGGATCGCTTGCCACGCCGAAGCCTATAGACGGTCCGGCGTGAAACATTTCTTCGCTTGGAGTTGTGAAACCGGGATTGCTCGCTCGTGAGCTTGCTCGTCAGCATGCTTCCTGCAGGCAAACATTGCGAATCGGAAGCGCATTGCTGCGATGAAACCGGTTCCTTCTGTTACAATCGCATGCAGTTTCCATCCTGCCTTTTTGGACGACGTGGACGCCCATCGCCGTGAAACTCCTCTTCACGGCGGGACGTTTCTTTCCACATGGCGGCGGTCGGTTCAACCAGCAACGGTTTGCCATCGACCTGTCTCGCCCGGTCGTCCGAACCCTTCCCGCCAAAAGAACATGATGTTGTTGCTTGCGAATTTTTTCGCACCTGCTCGACGTGCAGGTTTCAGATCCAGTCTGGTCTGCGTGGCAGTCGCCATGACTCCGTTGATCGCTGTCGGCGACGAAACCATTGCCGACGAAGACGTGATCCAGTTCAACCGAGACATCCGGCCGATCCTGTCGGAGAACTGTTATTTCTGTCACGGCCCCGACGAAGAAAATCGCCAAGCCGGTTTGCGGATGGACGTTCGCGAAGACGCCATCGATTACGCCGCGATCATTCCGGAGGACGTCGAAGGCAGTGAGTTGGTGGCTCGCATTGATCACGAAGATCCCGAGTTGTTGATGCCGCCGCCGGAATCGCACAAGTCGCTGACGGACAAACAAAAACAGTTGCTGAAGGATTGGATCCGGCAAGGTGCTCCGTACGAGGAACATTGGTCGTTCGCACCCATTCGGCGTCCGGAGGTTCCCGATCTGAGCCGCTTTGACGAAGCGTTCGACAATGAAGATGTCCATCCGATCGATGCGTTCATCCGCGCGGAACTGTTGTCGCACGGTCATGATCTGTCACCGCCGTCACGGTCCGATCGATTGCTACGCCGATTGCATTTGGACTTGGTCGGTTTGCCGCCGACCTGGCAGGACGTGGTGTCGTTCGAACGCCAAGTGGACGGACTTCGCGAGATTGATTCCGGACAGCCGGTCCCAATGGGTGACGTTTATGACTCGTTGGTCCAGAAGAAGATCGATGAGTTGCTTCGCAACCCCCATCACGGCGAGCGGATGGCTTCGTTCTGGTTGGACGTGGTGCGTTTCGCGGACACGGTGGGCTATCACGGCGACCAAACCCAACACATCTTTCCCTATCGAGATTGGGTGATCGATGCGTTTCAAAACAACATGCCGTTTGATGAGTTCACGATCAAACAGTTGGCAGGCGATTTGTTGCCCGATGCCAACGCGGATGATTTGATCGCGTCGGGATTCAACCGATTGAACATGATGACTCGCGAAGGCGGTGCTCAACCCGGTGAGTACTTGTCCAAGTATGCCACGGATCGTGTTCGCACGGTTGGAATGGCGTGGATGGGATTGACCACGGGATGCGCCGAATGTCACGACCACAAGTTTGATCCATTCACGGCGAAGGATTTCTATTCGCTGGGAGCCTTCTTTGCGGACATCGAACAATGGGGTGTGTACAGCAATTACGGCTACACGCCCAATCCAGACTTGCTGGGGTACAATAACAACTTCCCGTTTCCACCGGAGATCGAAGTCACCAGCGAAGCCTTGCTGAGAGAACAGGCTCAGGCTCGATTGGAATTGGTCGCTGTGGCCAAAGGTGACATCGCCGCTTTGGATTCTGCTAAGAAGGAAGAAGCCAACCAATGGTGGTCACAAACGGTGGCTTGGTTGAGCCAACATTTCGATGGGTGGCGACCCGAGCGGCTGACGAAGGTTGATTCGAAAGACAAAAAGGTTCGATTGTACGAATGGACGCTGAGCGAGGGAGGATCAAGCAACGAAGCCAGCGAAGCAGCCGTTGTTCGAAGCATCCAGGTCAATTTGGATGTGGCCGCGAATCAATCGCCGCAGAATGTTTCGGTTCAATTCTTCATCGAGAGTCCACCGGCTGAGCCCGCCAAGTCAGACGAACAAGCCGACAGCAAGGAAGCGAAGAAAGACGAACCCGCCGCGCCGACGCGTCGTGCGATCGCCGTCCAACAGGCACTCGCGAATCGTTGGTTGCCTTCGTTCTCCAGTACCGTCGCCCAAACGAATGTGGCTTCGACCTGGACGGTTCCTGCAACGGACGAAAATGGTCATGCGAAGAAGCAACGACCTCACCAGTTCATGATCGATCGATCGGCTCACGCGGATGATTTGAACCAAGCCGTGTTTGAGTTGAAGCAGCCTCTGTCGCTGAAGCTTAAGCCGGGCGAAAAATTTTTGGTGGAAATCAAAGGCCTGGCTGAATCGACGCAGGTTTCGATTGGCTCATCGCCCATGATTCGTTTGCGTCCCTTGGACACCGGCGAAGTCGAAACATTGCTGTCGTGTGAATCACTTGATGATTCGGCGGCTCTGCTGACGTGGAGTTTGTCCCACAGCGGCCAGGCTCGCGATGCGGGAGCGATTCAGCATTGGCGAAACGAATATGTTCGCTGTCGCGATGGCCGCACGTGGACAATGGTGACCCAGGCAACGGATCCGATGGAGATGCGGGTTCTTCCTCGTGGGAACTGGCAGGACAAATCGGGCGAAGTGGTTCAGCCATCGACACCGGAATTTCTTGGGAAGTTTGGTTTGGAATCGACCGAAGTCGACAACGCGTCTGCGAAACGATTGACGCGTTTGGATCTGGCTCGATGGATCGTTCATCCCGACAATCCGCTGACGGCTCGCGTCGTTGCCAACCGTTTGTGGAAGCAGTTTTTCGGAACCGGTTTGACCGCCGCCGTCGATGATTTGGGAGCTCAGGGCGATCCGCCGTCACACCCCGAGTTGCTGGATTACTTGGCGAGTGAATTGATCGAGTCGGGCTGGGACATGCAGCATTTGATTCGCTTGATTTTGACCAGCGACGTTTACCAACAAGACAGCCGCGTGCGGCCGGAGCTGGCGGAGTCGGATCCGAACAATCGTTGGTTGGCGTATCATCCGCCACGACGATTGGAAGCGGAGATCGTTCGCGACAACGCGTTGTCAATCGCCGGTTTGTTGAACCTGGAAATCGGTGGCCCGTCGGTCAAACCGTATCAACCGGGCGGTTACTACTCGAACTTGCAGTTCCCCAACCGAACGTATCGATCCACGGCGGGTGACGACCAGTACCGTCGCGGTTTGTACATGCATTGGCAGCGAACGTTCTTACATCCCATGTTGGCAAACTTTGACGCTCCCAGCCGCGAAGATTGTGTTGCCATTCGTGCCAACGCAAACACGCCGCAGCAAGCCCTGACTTTGCTGAACGATCCAACTTTCATCGAAGCCGCCAGCGAACTCGCGTGGAATTTGCTGGCGGAATCGGGCGACGACGAAAGTCGTTTGCATGAGATGGTGCATCGTTCGCTGCAGCGCGAAGCCACGTCGGAGGAGATCGAGCGATTGCTCACGTTCTTGAACGAGCAACGTCAGATCTTTTCGGCCGACGAGTCATTGGCCCATCAACTCACCAGCGTCGGTCAAGCGTCGCTTCGTCATGACGAAGCCTTGCCGGCAGAAAAACGATCCGAATGGGCGGCTTGGACCGCGACCGCTCGCATCGTTTTGAATTTGCACGAATCCATCACCCGTTATTGAACCAGTCGCACCTATGAACGCTTTGACCGATATCCAGCGTCGCAGTTTTTTAAAGCGTGGCACCTACAGTGTTGGGATGGCCGCGTTGGGATCGATGCTGGCGAAAGAAAGCCAGGCAAGTCAATCGACCAATCCGCAGCCCCATTTTCCGGGCACGGCCAAGACGGTCATTCACCTGTGCATGGCCGGTGGCCCCAGCCATTTGGAAACGCTCGATCCAAAACCGGAATTGGACAAGATCAACGACCAACCGTTTCCGGCGTCGATGACGGACGGCCAGCAGTTGGCTCAGTTGCAGGGAGCCAAATTGGTTGCCCGCGGCGCGTTCTGTAAGTTCAAAAAGTGGGGCGAGTCGGGGCTGGAAATCAGCGAACTGTTCCCGCACATTGGTTCCGTCGCGGACGATTTGTGCATCATCCGTTCGATGCACACCGAACAGATCAACCATGATCCGGCTCACGCCTTCATGAACACGGGGTCGATCCAAAAAGGACGTCCCAGCATGGGATCGTGGTTGCTGTACGGTCTTGGGGCCGAGACGGAATCGCTGCCCGGGTTCATCGTTTTCACCAGCCAAGGTCGCTACGGCGCTCAACCGGTTTCGGCTCGTCAGTGGAAAGCGGGCTTCCTGCCCAGTCGTTTCCAAGGCGTCCAGTTTCAATCCCGCGGCGATGCCGTGCACTACGTCCGACCGCCGGGCGGAATCAACGATGTGACTCAGAAAGCGACCATCGACGCGGTGAACGCTTTCAACCGCGATTTGCTGGCGGATCGTGGTGATGCCGAGATCGCAACGCGAATCAGCCAGTACGAGATGGCGTTCCGGATGCAAGCGTCGGTGCCTGAGTTGGCGGACATGTCGGACGAGTCCAAAGAGACGTTGGAACTTTACGGAGTGAAGCAACCAGGAGACGGTTCCTTCGCCAGCAATTGTTTGATGGCCCGACGTTTGGCAGAACGCGGCGTTCGATTCATTCAGCTTTATCACCGCGCCTGGGATCACCACGGCAGCTTGGAAGCCGGAATGAAGGACAGTGCGAAAGCCGTCGATCAAGCCTCCGCAGCCCTGATCCAAGACTTGAAACAACGCGGCATGTTGGATGAGACGCTCGTGATTTGGGGCGGCGAATTTGGTCGCACGCCCATGAAACAAGGCTCGGGGCGTGACCACCACATCAACGCGTTTTCATTGTTCATGGCGGGCGGTGGCATTCGTGGCGGAATGTCGTACGGCAACTCGGATGAATTGGGATATCGCTACTTGAAAGACGGCGAGGAGTGCCACGTTCGCGATTTGCACGCGACCATGTTGCATGCTTGCGGTTTGGATCACATGCGTTTGTCAGCGAAGTATCAAGGATTGGATGTGCGTTTGACGGGTGTTGAACCCGCGCGAGTTCTCAAGCCGATTTTGAAACATGCGTGACGCGATGATCGGGCGGCGATGTGTGCTCGCGGGAGTGGTTTGGGCTTGGGCGTTCATTTTGTCCTGTGCGTCACTTGTCGCCGACGAAGGCAACAACTTGCTGCAACGATTGGTCGGCGATGGAATTTCGCTGACCGAGACCACCAATGCTTCGATCGATCGTCCAACGTTTCTGGATGCGGACGGGAAACCGGTCGGGGATGCGGAAGTCGAGCAAGCGTTGAAGCAGGTCGCTCGCGCGGGAGGCGTGGCTCGGTTCGTCCGTGATTCCGTGGTGGCTCCCGTTGCCATCGAAATGGATTCGGTGCGGGATGATGCCGGGCAAAGGATCGGCCATGTCTTGAACGTCACGTTTGTGGTGCATGCGGCGCTCGATGTTGTGCGGGATTCGGATGCCCTGGATCAATTGATGGGCTTGCAAGAACCCGCGGCTGAGGATGCTGGCGAAGCCAAGACGCTGAGCGAAGACGAGTTAACGAAGGCGGGCGTGGCGTCGGCGATGGATGATGAAACGTCGGATGATGAAACCTATGGCCGAGTTCGATTTCCTTTGTTGGATCGCGTGCTGATTCAAGGAGTGATTCACGCGGAGTCGTTTCGGCGCATTGAAGGCAACGAGCAAGACCGCGTCACGATTGCTTGGCAATTGGATCCTCGTTTTGAGAACACCTGGAGTCCAATCAAGCGGGATGATTTGGGGCAGGAGGTGATCGGTGATGCCAAGGCTTATCAAGGCATCGGCGGCGTGATCGTCGCCACTCGGTTGCCGCCCGCAATCGCTCCGTCGGGCAAAGACGCGACGGTGGTGCAGGCTCGGTTGGTTATCCATGAACCGGAAGCCTGGTTTGGTGGACGCAATCAACTGCGAAGCAAGTTGCCGTTGTTGATTCAAGACCGCGTGCGAGATCTGCGGAAGAAGTTGGCGGAAGCAGACTGAGGCACCCGCGGCTGCGTTGGCCTTGCTGACGCAGCGGGGCGTGAAAGATGGTTTACCGCGTTGGCGTGAAACGCATGATGTGCCTCAAAGGTATTTGGCCAACTGGTCGCCTCGGGTGGCGCGGGCATCGACCTTGGCGGTGACATCGGGATCTTCGATCAACGGAGGTGCGTGGTGCGGTTTGACACGCGCGTCGATGACCAGAGGACCGCGGCAACCCCAGTGTTTGTCGATCACTTGCACATTCACACCGTCGATATCGATCGCGGGATTGCTTCGCGTGAACGTCAACCACAACCAATTGTTTAGCGTTGCACTGGCGAACTCCGAATCGTCACAGAGCGTGATCAGCGGAAGGTTGCTCAAAGAATCGCAGCCGGCCAACCGTTCGATTAACGCCGCGCGATCTTGGTGCGAATCGGGGCCGGTGAACTTCGGCCCTTGAATCGCCAGCACTCCGGGCATCACGACTTTGGGGTTTGAAAATCCATCGGGTAGCGCAAGGTTGCTTGGGACCTGTGTTGCGAGTTCTCGCGTGGGTGATCCGGTGGCCGCGATGACGACTTTGGATCCTTGGTTCAGGCCGGTGCCGCTGTAGTCCAAGGTGTCGATGGTGGTCTTCGTTTGAAAATGTAAATCGCGTCGCCAATCCGCTCGACGCAAGATGTGCTGCATGAACGCCGCGATGTCATGAATGCGAATCGAGTCGTCGGGATCATCGGTGATCCACAGGTACTTTGCCAACGAAAGCTGACCATTGCCGAGAATCGCATTGGCTTGCGTGAGCAACTCCTGCGGTTCTTTGGCTTTCAAATACGGCATGTACCGTTCGCTACCGATCGCCAGCAGCAACGGGTGCACGCCGGCGGCATCCACCGCATGAACGGCTTTCACACCGGGGATCACCGATGGGATGATCGGATCGGTCAGCTCGTGGATCAATTGTCCGAACGTGGTGTCTTCTTGCGGTGGACGACCCACGACCGTGAATGGCCAGATGGCGTCTTTGCGATGCCAAACTTTCTCGACCCGTAAAAATGGAAACGGGTGCTGAAGCGAGTAATAACCAAGGTGGTCGCCAAAGGGGCCTTCCGGCATCGTCGCGGTGGGATCGACTCGACCCACCAGCGCGAAATCGGCGTCGGCGTAGATCGGTGCGTGATCGTCGCGAATCATGCGGATGCGACGGCCAGCCAAAGCGCCGGCAAACGTCAGCTCGGTCAGGCCTTCGGGCAGCGGCATCACGGCGGCCAGCGTCATGGCGGGCGAACCGCCGACCGTGACGGTGACCGGCAAGTCTTCCCCGCGATCCATCGCGGCACGGTGATGGACGCCGATGCCGCGATGAATTTGATAATGCAACCCGATTTGGTTTTCAGGATCGTATTCGTTGCCAGACAGTTGGACTCGGTACATCCCGAGGTTGACTTTCATCAGGTTGTCAGGCGCCGTCGGATCTGACGAGAGGACTTGCGGCAACGTGACAAACGCACCGCCGTCATCCGGCCAAGATTTCAAACCGGGAAGTTCACTGAGACGACACGAGCGGGCTTGAACGGCGCCTCGCCGCGTCATTCGCGGCAGCATCGTCATCGCAGTCAGTGGGACGCCGGCGTAGCGGAATGGAGACTTTGGAACCGCGGAGGGATCCAACTTCACTTCGATCAGTCGCCGAACTTTTTGCAGTGTGTCGCGAAAGAGGTAGCGGGCTTGATCGAGCGACCCGAACAGGTTCGAGGCCATCGGAAAACGGCAACCACGCACGTTGGTGAACAGGATCGCGGGGCCACCGCGCAGGTAAACACGGCGCTGGATCTCCGCCATCTCTAAATTCGGATCGACCTCGTCGTCCACGGTGATCAAGCGACCACCGGCGCGAAGATCGTTCACGACGTCTCGGGTGCTGCGATGTTTCAACGAAGGTGCTCTCGACGTGATTGATTGAATTCGAAATCAACCCACGTGGAAACTCACCAAGCGATGTCGCTCCGATCGAGGAACATCGCGTCCGGCGGCAACGTGGGGCACTCGTTGTTGGACCGTAGAAAATGCCGTTTGACAACCGGCTTGGTCCGTGAAGCAATCGAGGCCGCGGGCTATTTGAATTCGTCTTCGAAGGCAGCGAAATCGTCACCGCCTTCGGCTGCGAATTCTCCACCGCCGAAATCGTCGCCAGCGGGTTCCGCCGCGAATTCGTCCTCGCCGACCATCTCGACCGCTTCGCCGTCTTCCATCATTTCCTCGGGGACCGCCGCCACAGCCGGCCGCGGTTTGCGGTTCTTGAAACCCACGATCACGACGGACAGGATCAGCGTGAGCAGGAAAACGACCCAGCAAATGAAATAGATCATGGAGGACAGGTCAGACGGCAAAAAGGAAGGGTCGCGGGACGAGTTGAGAAGCTCCCGCCTATCCTAATTGCCGTTCTGCAAGTCGGCAAATTTGCGGTTGGGGGCAGCCTGGCAGGCTGCGATACGAGTGCGCCTGCAGCCTGGCAGGCTGCAATACGGGGCGCTCAGCCGGGCAGGCTGCGATACAGGTTGTGCAGCCTGGTGGGCTGCGAAAAAGGTGCGTGTGCAGCCTTGTGGGCTGCGATACGGTGCACCGCGCAGGCCAGCAGGCTGCGTTGCCGGAGCAAGGCAGCCTGATGGGGTTTGTCACGGGGGCAGTCCTGGGAGCCGCCCAGAAGCTGCTCTGCGGCAGAGTCAAACGGGGCGGCGTCGGCGGTTTAGCGGACGTAGCTGAGACCGAAGTGGATGCCTTGGATGTAGAACGTGTCGTCTCGCATGGACGATGCCGGGCGAACGTTGTTGTTGTCGTTAATGTTGCGATCGAAGATCCCGGACACCTGAATCGCATCGGACATCGCGATGAGGTGGTACCCGATCGTGACGTCAAAGTTGTTGAAGCGGTGCCAGCCCAGGTTCACGTCCAATTCAGGAACCCATCCGAACGTGTCGCTGGTCGTCGTTCCTTGGTTCGTGTCCGCGTCGACGAACAGTCCGCCGTCCAGCGGAGTTTCCGGTGGTCCGGTGGTGGTGCTTCCTTGGCGTTCCGCGGTGCGGCTGACGTTGCCGAAGGCAGCCTTGGCCAACCAGTTGAAGCTCCAGCATCCTTCGCGGTAACGGCCCGCCAACCCAAACTGGGCTCCATGGAATTCGTTGACGGCTTCGAACGAGTCACGAATTGAGATGAAGTTGCCCGCGTCAGGACCCTCGGTCAACGTGGAGCTGCTGTTGATGCTCAGCCCTTCCGCCAAACGCATGTATTGATAGCCGTACAAGAAATCGAACGTGGTGCCCAATCCGCCTCGCCAATATTGACGAATGGAGATGTCCGCTCCGTGCACTTCGCTGTGGGCACTCACGCCGACGGCGCCGAAGCGTCCGTTGATCGTGCCGGTTCCGTTGGGAAAGACCAACACGTTGGAATCTTCCAAATCGGTGGCAACGTTGAAGAACGGAATGGCCAGCACGTCAAAGTTGCGTTGATCGGCTCCAAAGCTGTACGTCTCGTCGCCAGCCACCCAGCCTCGGAAGACAAGGCTGCGGCATTGATGATTGTCCAACCACAACCCCAGGGTCAATCGACCTCCGGCGGTGGCATCTTTCAGCACGGAGTCGTCTCCGGCCAGAACGGTTCCCGTATCGAGCGAGCCGGTGTCGGGCGATGTGTCGGTGGTGACCAAAGGCGGCAAACGATCGCCCTTGCGGAACATGATCATCAATTCCGCCGAACCGAACCAGCGATTGGGATCGACGCAGATCGCTCCGCATGGATCGCAGCTTGGGCCACACATGCCGTCGCAGCCTCCGTAGCCGCAACTGTCACAACCGATTGTTTCAAAGCCGCAACCGGCTTCGACACCGCAGCCACATGCCTCGATGCCGCAACCTTCCATGCCACAACCTGGACCAGAAAAGGACATCGCTCCCGGGCCCATCACGCTTTCGTTGAGGAACATGGGGTCCTCCATCACGGTGACGCTGCCTGAAGTCTTGCGAAGCACTCGGCCGCTGTGGCTGGGTTGAGATGGACGGATGATTTGGACGTTGCCCTGCGACGGGGCTGTGGTGACAACACCGGAACCAACGGTCATGCCTGAAACCGGACGAACCAGTTGCGGGGCCGTTGATCGAGGCGTCTCGTCCAATGCTCGCAATTGCAATCCGCCGGGGGCGTGCAATGGTTGCAAAGAGGTTTGGTCATCGACGGCGAGTGTCGAATCTTGCGGATCCACATCGTCGTGACCAACTTCGCTGATCTGAATGCGGCTCAGTTCGCTCGGTGCCAATGGATCATTGGACCAATCTGCCGTGCGAACGGATTCGCCTCCGTTGTTGCCCAATTGAGGTGATTGATAGGTTCCGCGATCTGGCTTTTTGGTGCGGACTTGTGCGTCCGCGTGACTGCTCGCCAAACAAGCCAGCAAGGCCACGCCGCTTTTGAAGGACCAACTTGACGCGAGCCGCTGGATCACGGATCGATGGGTTGCGGCCCGGTTCAGGCGACGGCAAATCAGGGAGCTCATGTTAGGTTCGCTTGTTTCAATCGTCGGGGGAATCGCGAAACGCTGGCGACGCGCGCTCCTGGCGGAACGACGCTGAAATTTCGCCATGTGAATCGGTATCGGATGTGACGACCGTGCCGGTTGAGCCGTTTTGGCAAACTTTGCGGGTTAGGCCGGCGATAACGATGGTGGATCGTGTGAGCGATATCCTTTGCTAGATCGCAGCGTGTTTCACCCATCGTTTCACGAGCGACTGCAGCAACGGGAGCAAGCTGTTCGTACCAGCAATGCAGGAACGGTTTGTCGTTCGCTTCACCGAGCGGGTAGGATGAAGTCGCATCGGGCAGCGATCGTCCCGCACGACGGTTGGCAACGCTGACCGAAATCAAATCGCTATCCGTGTCCATCTCCATCGAGGGAAGCTGATGACGAACCGAGCCGCTCTGCCAACGCAACGAGGATCATCGCTTCGCTGGAAATGTCGACCGCTGAATTCAGGCGTGCGGTGGTGCTTGTTTTTTTGCGGTCTGTGCCTGGGCGTGATTACACCTTCGGACGGTTCTCGGGTCGATGCGTGCACCGTGATGCGGTTGCGAATCAACGGGCAACTGGTCATTGCTCGCAATCACGATTGGCCGTTCGGCGAAGCACACGTGGTGACCAATCTGCGAGGGATCGAGAAAACTTCGCTGGCAACCGTGAAACCCGCGACATGGGTCTCCAAGTACGGCAGCGTTTCGTTTTGCCAATTCGGTCGCGAAATCCCGTTTGCTGGAATGAACGAAAAAGGGCTGACGGTGGATCTGCTGCGCCTTCCAGAGGCTGCTTTCCCCGACCCGAATGAGCTGTTGAACGATCCTGATTTGCACGCGGTCAACGCGATCCAGTGGGTGCAGTATCAATTGGACACGGCGGCGACGGTTGCGGAGGTGGTAACCAGTCTCTCGTCGATCGTTCCCACACCGATGCTGCCAATGGTCGAAAGGGTGCACTATTTCGTGACCGACCCCAGTGGTGATGTTGCCATCGTTGAGTTCATTGACGGCGAAGCGGTAATTCGTCACGGAGACGATTACCGAGACTCCGAGGGCGAGCCCAAAACGGCCGCTTGCGTGCTGGCCAATTCGTCATGGAAAGATTCCCAAGCGACTCACATCGACGATGGCAGTTTGCTGCGTTATCGCCGCGGGATGAAGCTGGTCGAGATGGCGGACTCGGCGAAGAAAGAAGTGGATCCGAAGGAGTTCGCCAAACGCTGTTTGATGAACGTGGCGCAAGGCCCGATGACGCAGTGGAATCTGATCTACTTCCCTGCGGAGCGGCAAATTCATTTTCGCACCCAGTCCGCCACTTCGGTGCGATGGATCGATTTGGACGACCTGCAGTTCGGTAATGATAGCACTCCGGTTGGGATCGATATCGACAACAACTTGGAGGGTGACGTGCGAGAACACCTGCGGCCCGTGTCGTCGGAAGATAACCAGCGGATTGTGAACCATGCGTTTGATCACTTTGTGACCCCCAGTCTGCCACAAATGATGATCAAGCAATTGTTGCTGGATTACCCCTCGAAGTTCTATCCACAGCCGGTCGCACCCTGAACTTGGGTGTGAATCGGACGTCGCTCGGTGGGCATCGCCGTCCAATTTGGCGTTCGATCGGACGTTTCACGGCGAGTTTCGTGAACAGCAACAAAGTTTCCGGGAAAATCTTTCGAGCCAACTGGAACGGCTAGGTGGAGGGGGTGCTGTGAATTGTGAAGATCGCGGACACGCAAGCGATCCAGAACGTTGCGTTCAGCCCCCTAGTTTTGACGTTGGTTGGAAGCTCCTGGGTGCTCATTTCGGTTCATGGGATCTTCATTGTGAGCTTCGCTGTTTCTTCATTTTGTGTCTGTAGAACGCCGCCCATCGAACGACGACGGTCCTTTGTTGAATTCTCTGACCGTCGCCATCTACCCACACAATCTGCTGGAAAAACGAATGACCCTCCTGACGACCCCTCGGTGTCGCCTGACCTCCTCCCGCCGCCCGGAAATCTCCCGATCGACCGCCGCTCGCAACGCATTCACATTGGTTGAGTTGTTGGTCGTGATCGCCATCATCGGCGTGCTTGTTGGTCTATTGCTGCCCGCCGTTCAGTCGGCTCGCGAAGCCGCTCGACGCATGCAGTGCAGCAACAACATGAAGCAAATCGGTCTCGGTTTGCATGTTTACCATGATACGTTTCGCGTGTTCCCCTACGGTTGGGATCAACGCGGGATGACTTGGAGCGGCCACATCCTGCCGCAAATCGAACAATCCGCTCTGTACCAAACCCTGATCTTTCAAGAGTCCGGTCTGGGCAACTGGGGAGCCGACGACGGCCCCAACGAAGAAGCCTGCGAAACGGTGATCCCAACCTATCGTTGTCCCAGCATGGCGCTGCCGTTACACATGGATTACAACGGTATTCCTCAGCGTGTTCCCGGTAGCTACCGCGGCGTGGCCGGAACGCTGGCGACGTCTGACGACACCAGCACCGCTCTGCCCGACACGATTTCGTTGGAGAGCTTGGATCAAGACGGGATTTTCTACGCCTGTAGCAAGACCAAGTTCCGCGACATTTTGGACGGAACATCCAACACAATCATGGTTGGTGAGAGCTACAACAATCCAAAGTTTGTCAAAGACGGGCAGGGGATGGATTACTGGTACATCGGTGCTCCTCAAACCGACCCGTGCCGATGTGACGGCGGAACCGGCGGGACGGAATTCTCCGAAGTGGCCGGTGTGACGATCACTCCCGTCAACGCCGTCATCCGTGCACCGTTGATGAGCGGTCGTCTGATGGAGCTTTCATTCGGAAGTTACCACATCGGTGGAGCCCACTTCTTGCGTTGCGACGGGTCGGTTTCGTTCTTGACCGAGTCGTTGGCGGAAGACGTCTACGACGCACTCGGTTCGCGCAACGGTGGCGAGATCATCGAAGAACTCTGATCGCGATTCACAGTCCCGTCAGATCGAATGTCTTGCTATTCACACTTTGAACAAGAAAACCATGTCAATGAAAAACATTCTGAACATGATCGCGGTGTTTTCGATCGCCGCGACCAGTGTCGTCTCCATGACTGGATGCGGCCCCAGCGCCCAAGCGGATTATGCATCCATCGGATTGGTTCCTATCACGGGAACGGTCACGTTGGACGGGCAACCTGTTGAAGGAGCCGTCGTGCAATTCGTCGCTCCTGACACGACCTTCGCCTATGGAACCACCGACTCCGAAGGCCACTATGAAATGAAATTCAATAGTGAAGTGATGGGCGTGCCCCCGGGGGAGAAAATCGTTCGCATCAGCACGACGGCTTCCACGGGCGAAGTGGATACCGAAGGCGCTGACGACGATGACGATGCGCCACGTCGCCGCAAAAAGAAAACGCGGGATCCGAACGAAAAGATCCCCGCCGCTTACAACGAAGATTCCCAGATCAAAGCTACTGTGTCCGCTGGACAAGTCGTCTATGACTTCGCATTGAAGTCCGACGGTTCTGCTCTCTAGCAGCAACGCATCGCGAAGGAATCCAGCAGCCGATGGGCGTTGGTTTCGGTGTTCTTCCAAGCACCGAGGTCAGCTCCCATCGGTTTTTTCGTGCGTTGTCGGCTTCAATCGATCAGTTGATCGTTTCGCTGGTGAACGAAATGCCGCCGAAAGGCACGATTCCGTAGATGCCTTCGGTGAAGACTTGACGCACGAAGTCGCCAAACACGGTGATCGGGCGGTCGGGCACGATGATCACGTCTCCGTCACGCACCCAAATCTCATCCGCGGGCGTCGGTCGTTTGCCTCGCACGGCACCGTTGAGATCCAGCATGGTGCTGATCATTCGCCAATCTTCGGCACGCCGGAACACGACGACCTGACGCAGGTTGCCTTCGGGTAAATGTCCGCCCGCCGCGGCGATGGCACCCAGAACCGTTGTGGGCGTGGTGACCTCTTGTCGACCAGGCGTTCCAACCCGTCCGAGAACGTACACGAAGTGAGGAGCTTGCTGAGTGAGAATCGGTTCGACCTCCAACCCAACGACAACCTCGGCGTAACGCAAATTCACTTCGCGTTTGAGTTGTTCCAGCGTGAACCCTTGCACGCTGACTTGTCCGATGCCTGGCAAACGCACGTGGCCATCGGGCATCACCGTGGTGGTGATGGCTTGCGCGGTGAAACCGCCCAATCCGCCCACCGCGGCACGGATGTCTTCCGCCAAGGTGTTGGTGCGAACGGGAGTCACGTCGATCGCGGGATCGTCGTAGAACGCCTTGTATTCTCGTTCCAACAAATCACGAAGCCCGGTCACGGTCAGCCCCGCGGCCTGCACTTGTCCCAGCAATCGCACGGTGATCGTTCCGTCGGGTTGGATCAGCAACCCGCTTTCCAGTGACCCGCGATCCAGGTCTTCGTCCGCGATGGATTCGATCGAAACCTGATCCCCCGGCATCAATCGATACTGCCCCGCATCTTGCCGACGTGTGACCAAATAGACCATTTGCAATTGGTCGCCCGGACGAACGTGATAGCGAGCCAAATGACGCAGGCGAGCCGGTCCCGTGTAGCCGCCCGGACCGTACTTGTCGAAGTCCATCGGCTTCATGTCTTGCCAGCGAGCTTCACTGCCGCAGGCGGTGTTGCAATCGACGCCCAACATGCATTTGGGGCAACCGTAGCCCTCGGCGGTCAAGACCATGTGCGTGCCGCAGGAACCGCAAGGGCCGCACGCGGCTTGCGAGCCGAATTGAGATGCAGCGACCGGCCGACCGCTGGTGACCGTTGCCGCCGAGTGCGTTTGCCCGGCCGATGTCAGCAACTCACCTGATTGCCACTGCGCGGACACATTCCCGGTGAGGCACGCAAACACCACCGGCAACATGGTAATGATGCTGCGAAGTTTGCGAATTCGGTTTGGAGCGTTGATGTTGCGATTTTGCATGGTCTCACCACCACTTTTTCAATTGGGGCAAGAAGCGAGATCCCATTCGCGGAGAACGAGACTCGGTGGAGTCTGCGGGCGTGCTCTCGGCGGTGACATCGGTTTCGCTGCGAGCTGGCATCCGATAGGTTGCCGGGGTGGCTTGTCGCGACGTTGAACCGGACACCATCGTGGTGCGAGCGGTTGCGGCGGCGGTCGCGGCAGCATTCTGCGTGGTGGCTGAAGGAGCCGGGATGACGCTGCGGGAAATGTTCGCGAATTGCTCCGGTTGCATCGCGATCACGTCGGGTGTGCGACGCGTAGGCGTGTGATTCGCCATCGGCATGCTTTTCAGAACCGTCGAAGCGTTGGGCGAGCGACTTTCCAATTGATTCAGTTTGTTCAGAACCGCAGGATCGTGTCGCAGAGAAAGCGAGTGACGCAGCGCCCAAGTGGCTTCCTCGATCAATCCCACTTCGGCCAGATGAAATCCAAGTTTCGCGACCAAGTCGGGATGATTGCTTTGCCCCTGCACCGCCGCACGACGCAAACAAATCGCCGAGGGGCCGGGTAGCTGGGTGGCTTCGTTGCGTCCCAATCGAATCGCGGCCAACAGGTCCATGGCCTGGGCCGCCAGCAGACTTCGCGAAGCAACGTCGCTGAGTTCCATCCGGGCCAGATCCAGGTAGCGGTCGATGGCTTCCGTCGAAGTTGGAATGGAAGCGACTATCGACTCGGTTTGTTCGAGCGACATGTCGGCGTACAGACTCAGCCGATCTTTCGAGGGAGCGGCCGATGGAACCGAGGCGTTGAAGCTCGCCGCCTTTTTGCGAGGCAGTCCCTGGCGAACCACCGCGGTGCGATGCGAACGAGCCAAGCGTGCGATGGATTGAGGATCTTCCGTGGCATACGGACCGACGAAGTCTTGCGCTTCGGTCAGAGCGTCGCGACCGGAATGAAGTTGCTGAACCGCGGAAGTGGCCCGAGAGGGCGGCAGTTCGTGATCCGTGTTGATGGCGGCTCGCGATCGGGTGTGATGCTCGTGCAAGTCGATGGCCTCGGCGGCCAATTGCAACGTTTGCCACGCCGAAGCTTCCGCCGAGGCGTAGGCGCCGGTGCTGTACTCCACTTCGGCCCGCTGAAAATGCGTCCAAGCGTCAGACAATTTTGAGGTCGCGGTTTGGGTGGCCAAGTACATTCCCGATGTGGCCTCGGGTGGAGCCACGCGAGCCTTGGCTTGTTCGGCTCGTCGACGTTCCGACAAAGCAATCGATCGACGACGTTCTTGTTGGATGGTTTCAAGCACTTGCTGGCTGTGCTTTTCCGATTGCTCCGGCGCAGCGGCTGGTAAACGCTTGGGCCGTGGCGTCGAGGCGGCATCCATTCGTGATGAAGGGGCGTTCTTTGGCGAGGGGGGACTCTGCGATGGGGGCCCGTGCTGCGACAAGGACTCACCAGCACGCTCGTTCAGAGGAATCATCGGAGCGTTTGGACGCATCGCGATGTGCGGCACGTGGTCGACCATCGTTTCTCGCGATGGTGCTGAGAACGCAGGAGGCAGGAACGCTTCAAAATTGCTGGCGTTCGGGCCAACCGGAGCGGGCAGGTGGTCCGCAGGCTGCGTGGGCTTGTCGAACGAAAACGCTGGTGGCGCAATCGCATCCATAGGAAAGCCCGCCGGTTCCGTCACGAAGTGGTGCGGCGATGGCTGGTTCGTTGCCTGGTCGTCTGAGTCGCGCGTCTCTGGTGCAACTGAAACACTCGCCATTGGCGTCATCAATTGTGCGGTGGCGGTATCGCGTCGTGATTCAGCCCTCGTTGCGAGATTCTGCGTGGCGGCGGCCGAATTCGGGACCGCGAAATGGTTGATTCGCGGTTGTTGAGCTTGGGTTTCGACCGGATCCAACATCAGCGAACAAACGGCGATTGGAAACCAAGTCAGCGGCGTCAGCCCGAGTATGGCAATCAGTTGCCGACGACCCTGCCGTCCGCGCGGATCGCGGGCGTTGGCGGGGGCAAGGCGGCTTCGGCGAGGACACAGCATGGATTTCGACCAACAGCGGGATGATGTTCGACACTGAGGTCATCGGGTCCTCCCCCGTTCCGATTGTGATGATTCTGCCTCCCGTTCGCTTCACAACAGTTGCAGCGGTGGGACAAGCGGCAAAATCGTTACAAGTTCACGAAGTCGATGATTTGTCCCACCCCGGGGGGGTTCATGACGTAGTGTTTCACAACCAAAAGTGCACTGAAAGAAGCGAACGAACAGCCAAGCAAAACCGGCAGGCATTCCGAGACAAATGTAGCCCGCAGCGGACGTCGATTTTGAACCGCAACGAACATCGGTTTTGAGACGTCGGTTTTGAACTGTCACCCTGTGTTTGACAAACCTCCCTCTGATTGCATCCATGACCCAAGACGTATCCAGCCAGAACCGTGCGAATGACCGTTTCTATGCGAAGAACGGAGATCAATTGCGTGCCGAAGTGGTGATTCTTCGGGACGACGTGGTGAAGGAATACAGTTGCCAATTGGCGGATCTCAGCCAGGGTGGCTGCGCCGTGCGAGCGAAATTGGGCGAGGATTCCAATGTCACCATTGCGGTGTTGAGGATCCATGCACCGTCTTTGGGGATCGATTTGGAATTGGCCGGTCGTCTGTGTTGGAATCAACAGACCTCCGTGGGATCAAACACTTTCGGATTCCGATTTCGCCGTGGGATCGAACCAACGTTGATTGATCAAATGGTGGACGCGGGGTTGATCACCCGCCGCGAAGAAGAACGCATGCAGGTCGGCATGCCAGTGCAACTTCGACGTGCGCATGGCAAAGACGAAGTCACCGATGCCGTGCTGGAAGATTGCTCCGCATCCGGAATGCGAATGACCATGATCGGCCAAATTGAACCCTCGGAACGATTGCTGGTGACCACACCGTCCGGCGTCAGCGGCACCGTCAGCGTGGTATGGCTGCGTCACTCCGAGGACGGTCGCTGCGAATGCGGTTGTGTCTTCCAAAACCTTCGTTCGGCTCGATCGATCAACGACGAGCTGAACCAAATTTTGGTCTAGCCAACAGGTCGGTCTCGTACGCGGACGAGATCATGCTGGCTCGCGTCATCTCATCAACGTTTGGACCGGTTGGACATTTGTTGAGCGTATTCTTGAATGGTGACTCGGCCGTCGCCATTGAAGTCCGCTCCGGCGGGGCTGAGCAGCATGGACTTCCACTCGGTCGCGGTCAGTGCACCGTCGTTGTTGGTGTCATAGCGTTTGATGATCCGCTCCGCGTAGCTCAACTGCTTTTCGGACGGCGGGGGCCCTTGGACTTGTGACTTGGACGAGCTTGAAGAGCTTGGTTTCGACGACGCGGACATGGATGAACCGGATGCAGCCCGTCCCACCGGAGCCGCCGTGGCTTCCGCACCGTTGTCGACACCTTGGCGGACTTCCGCGATGGTGATCACGCCGTCCTTGTTTTGGTCCCAGCGATAGTACTCTTCGATGCGGTCGTCATTCCAATCGCTGGTGTACTCGTTCATCGAAACCTGACCGTCGCGGTTCAGATCCCGTGCTGAGTAAAAACTGGGCAAACCTTCAGGCGAACCGGAAGCATCGTACATGCGGTAGGACTTGCGCCCACCGAAGTCGACTTCGACGTATTCACGGTCATCATCGCGCCGGCGTCGGTCATCGTCTCGACCTCGGTCACGGCGATCCTCTTCGTTGGTGCGGCGATAGGCTTGCCGAGACGCCAATTCCATCTCAGACAGTCGTCCATCGCCGTTGCTATCGAAGTCCATCGGGTTGCCCCAAAAGCGGCTGGAAATTTCGTCTGAATCCAGTTGCCCGTTTTTGTTGCGGTCGTAACGCGAAATCACTTCTCGGGCGGTTTTGCGATCGTCTTCGGTTGTTGGCGTGGTCATCATCGCGGCGGCTGGGCCAAACCCGGGAATCAACACGGGCTCGTCTTCCAAACCGAAACCGGGCACCAGCATTTCCAGTTCCATGTCGTCAGTATCACGGCTGTCGCGACGTCGATCGTCGTCGCGTCCACGGTCGGATCCGCCCTCGCGTTCCTCACGCATTTTTTCGAAGGCTTTGGTGAATTTGGACAACGGGATCGGCGAGCCAACTTTGATGCTGGAATCGGACGAAGCCATGCGTTGAATCAAAAAGTTGGCCGGACCTTGTTGCTCGTCCGGATCCAAAATGCCATTTCCGTTGCGGTCCAATCGCTGAAGCATGCTGCTGGGGTCGAACCCGCCTCTCCCACGACGATCGTCTCCGCCACGCCGGTCGTCGCCCCCGCGGCGATCATCACCACCACGGCGATCTCCTCCGCGTCGGTCATCGTCACCACGGCGGTCGTCTCCGCCGCGTCCGAAACCTCCGGGAGGCCCGCCAAAGCCACCACCGGGAGGCCCACCCCGGCCGCCAAACGGCGGCTGGCCCATCGCGGTCGACGACATCAAACCAACCAAAACGAGGACGGTGAGGCCTCGAATGCAGGTCAACAGTGGGTGCGAGAGCGAAGCGGATTGCATGAGTCGATCAGTTGATAAGAAAAGGAGTCGCGTTTCTCGAGCCGTCGCAGGTCGTTTGCTTGGAATCCTTTGCGGCTGGAAAACCCAGTCCAAGTGCGTTTCGGGCCAGTCCATTCTAAACCGGCCAGCCGAATTCGCATTTGTCTATTCCTTGGAACCCTGCGACACCCCAAAAGTTTCGCTCCACGAGTCGACTCGGCCCACTGTGCGACGCCGGGATGCCTGACCCCCGGGGACACGCGAGCCGCCCCAAAATCTGACTTCCGCCGAAACGCCAATTTTTCCTAAAGTCGCGGCTTCCAACGGTCGAGCAAGCCGCTCGGCCGGACCTCAAATCAACGAAACTCCCGCGGTTTTGGCTGTGTTTGCCCGACAATTTTGCCCGACGAGCCTCGTTTTCACTGATGCCGGTGAATCGGATCACGCGTGCAAAATTGCCAACCGACGATGGAGCCCATGGCGCATTTCGGCGTTCGCTGTTTGGGTGGTCTTGATCGGCAATTCCCTGACCGCGCAAGCCCAAAATGCTCCCGGATCGACGGCCGCACCAAGCGGGGCTCCCAGCATCGTACGGCCCGATGCCGCTCTGCCCAATCAACCCACCACGCCGGGTTCGGACGCTGCGGCGCAGCAACCCATCCAATCGTTTGGTGGGCCCGAAAATTTAGAAGAGACGCCGCCCAGTGATCGCGAACCGCTGGACTTTCTCGCCGGTGGGCCAGAGCAATGGACCAGCCCGGAAGGTTTGAGCGGCAGTTTGCAGGTCATGTTGCTGTTGACCGTGTTGTCGCTGGCACCTGCGATTCTGCTGATGACCACCTGTTATGTGCGAATCATCATCGTGCTGGGGTTGTTGCGACAAGCGATCGGGTTGCAGTCACTGCCTCCCAGCCAAGTCATGACCAGCGTTGCTTTGTTCATGACCCTGTTCGTGATGATGCCGGTTTGGACGCGAGTTTACGACGATGCCATCCAGCCTTACACCGACCCCGAAGTCGAGATGACTTTGGAGGAAGCATTTGAACGCGGCGCCGTGCCGGTCCGCGAATTTATGTCTTGGCAAATTCGCGAAGCACGCAACGAAGACGACGTGGTTTTGTTTTACGGGTACATGGATCCGGATGCTGCGATTCCCAGCACCTTCGACGATGTTCCTCTTCGCGTATTGTTGCCGGCGTTCATTCTGAGCGAACTGAAAACCGCTTTCTTGATGGGGTTTCAAATTTACCTGCCGTTTTTGATCGTGGACTTGGTGGTTGCCAGCGTCACGATTTCGATGGGGATGTTGATGCTGCCTCCGGCCGTGATCGCTTTGCCATTCAAGTTGTTGCTGTTTGTTTTGGTCGATGGATGGCGATTGGTGGTGGAGATGCTCATGAACAGCTTTGGAACGATGGGTTAGCGCATGTTTGAATCTTCCGATGCAATCGATCTCGTTCGCGAAGCTTTGTTGGCTGCGGTGGTGCTTGCGTTGCCCATGTTGGCCGTTGGCATGTTGGCTGGTTTGGTAATTGGTTTGATCCAAGCGTTGACTCAGATCCAAGACCAAACGGTGTCTTTCGTGCCCAAGCTGATCGCCATGGCGGCGGTGTTGATCGCGTGCTTGCCTTGGTTGATGACACGAATGGTCGAATTCACTCGACATGTGTTTGAAGACGCGGGCGGGTTGTGACCATGCAGGCATTGGTCGATTGGATCTTTCAGCACCTCGTGCTGGGGACGTTGGTGCTGACTCGATTGGGAATGCTGCTGATGGCGATGCCAGCCATCGGCGTGGGTGTACCGAAACGAGTTCGTGCGTTGCTGGCCATTTCGCTGACCGCCATCCTGATGCCGACGCTGGCCGAACAGTGCACTCACCCGTCGATGCCAACGATTGAAAACCTACCCGAGTTGGCGGTGGCAATCGGTCGAGAAGCCTTGATCGGGATGTTGATCGGTGCGACCACTCAAATGGTCATTACAGGATTGCAGTTGGCCGGCGAAGCCATCACCAGCACCGGCGGGATGCAACTTGGTGACGCGGTCGACCCCGCGACGTCCAGCAGCATGCCCGCGTTGGCTCGCATGGTGGGAATGTTGGTGACTTGCGTGATGTTGATCACCGGAGCCCACCGCGTCGTGTTGAAGTTGTTGGTCGAAAGCTTTGAACACATCCCACCCGGCAATGTGCAATTTTCCGATTCCATGATGGACGCCGTGATCGTGGTGATGGGCAATTCGATGGCCAGCGGTGTGCGTGTGGCTGGCCCCGTGATCGCCGCGTTGCTGCTGGCGAACCTGGTGACCGGTTTGATCAGCCGCACCTTGCCGCAAATCAACGTCCTGGCGATTGGGTTGTCGATCAACGCGTTGGCGATGTTGGTGGTGACGGCGCTGACAATCGGCTCGGTGGCGTGGCTTTTTCAAGAAGACCTGACCGCCAACGTCGAACGCTTGTCCTCCTTGTGGACGACCAACGATGTCTGACGCAGGTGGAGATAAGAAGCACTCAGCGTCAGAACGCAAACGGCGTCAGGCGAGAGAAAAGGGGCAAGTCGCGAAGAGCCAAGACTTGACCTCCGCCACGTTGCTCTTGGCCGCCATCGGTGCGTTGTACGTGATCGGTGGCAACACCGCGGCCTACCTGGCCGGTGGGATCGAAAACGCACTGGGGCAAACGCGTTCGGCTCCCATGACCACGCAAGACGCCACGCAGTACATGCTGCAACTGGCACAGCGATTGGCGATGGCCGCAATTCCGTTGATGGGATTGATGTTCGTCGGCGGCGTGTTGATCAATCTCTTTCAAACGGGACTGTTGTTTTCCACCGATCGGTTGGTACCGAAGCTGAGCAACATCAGTCCGTTGTCCGGTGCCAAACGCATTTTGTCGTTGCAGGGCGTGATGCGTTTGACGTTTGGGATTTTCAAGGTTGGCATCATTGCGGGAATCGCATTTTTAGCACTGCGAGCTCACCACGAAAGCGTCGTCACGATGGCGTCGCTTTCAGTCCCGCAATTGGCCAAGTCGATGTTCGACACGTTGTTCGGCGTGTCGTTATGGATCGGCTGCGGTTTGTTTGTTTTGGCTTTGCTGGAATACGTCTATCAGTGGTGGAAGACCGAACAAGACTTGATGATGACGGACCAAGAAGTTCGCGACGAATTGAAAGACACCGAAGCGGACCCGCAAGTTGCCGCTCGCCGCCGGCAAGTCGCACGTCAACTCGCGATGGGGCAATTGGCAACGGAAGTCCCCAAGGCCGATGTGGTGGCAAGCAATCCAACGGAGCTGGCCATCGCAATCAAATACGATCCGCTGACGATGCCCGCTCCGATTGTGGTGGCCAAGGGAGCCGGAATGATCGCTCAACGCATCCGTCGACTGGCGTTGGAAAACGGAATTCCTGTGGTGGAACGCAAGGAGCTCGCTCAGGCGTTGTACAAGTTGGTCGAAGTCGGCGATGAAGTGCCCGCGGAACAGTATCAAGCCGTCGCTGAGATTCTGCGTTACGTCTATCAGATGCAGGGCAAGAAGATTCCGCAAGCGACCGCGGCATGACCCGGCGCCACATGATCGAACATTTTGAGTTGTTTGTTCGCGAATTTCGAAACTGGGGTTGCGACGCTTGGTTTGGAAAAGCGATAGCAAAACCTCCAGTGAATTTCATCAACGATATGCGTGGAGCGTTTTGGATGCCCCGTTTAGACTTTGCACCTTGGGTGCACCGAATCACCGTCATGGTTGTCTTGTTGGCCGCGTCTCAAGTTTGCTTGAGCACGAACGTTTCGGCACAGGATGCCGAACCCGGCGTCTTCACCAAGGCGGCTCAGACACTGAACCCAACGAACTGGAAGATGCCGTCGGCACCTAAGTTCCGTCTGCCGGCCTTCTTGGTCCCCAACGAAGACCAAGATCGAATCGTTCAGCGAAAAGACAGCTTGTTCACGGATGTCAAAACCACCGCGTCCAAATCGTGGCAGCGAACGAAAGAGACATTCAATCCGGCTCGGTTGAACCCCATGAACATGTTCGCGGGCAACACAACCGCTCCCAAGACCGCTGAGCCGGAATCACCCGGTTTCTTCGGATCGTTGTTCGGAGCACCCAAGGCGGCCTCTGGTCCCGAAGAACGCGTTGCCAATGTGAACGACTTCTTGGGACTGGATCGTCCCTGACCGACGGTGGATTTTGTTCCGGCGGTCAACGCCCGCTGAGGGACTCACGGTTCGCATGGCAGGTCGTGCTTCGCAACCGCCAAATCCGCATTTCGTTCCTTGCGAGAGCGATGTCGCCCGAGGATGATGAAGGAGACGATGTTTGTCTTCTTGAGTTCTCTTTGGGAAATTCTCTGCGATGGCCTTGCCTCCTTGGACCGTGGATTTGTTGCGTCGAGGTGTGTCGGATCTGGCTCGGCAAGCGACGGATCCGGAAACCGCTCAAGCCTTGAAGGACCAGGCTTCCAAGTTGGTGGAAGAACTGCCTCGCGTCGCTCGCGAAAAGGTCGATGCGTTGTTGAAACAGGCCGAGACCAGCGCGGCGCCCTGGCGTGACGCATGGATGGGAACGGCGAACGTCCGACCGCCTCAATCTTTGATCAACGCGTCAGGAAACCTGCTGCACGCATTGGGCAGTGGTGTCGCGGTTGATCCATCGGTGTTGGCGTCCGCCGCACCGTACTTGACCGGTGATTGCGTCATTCCTGGCGATCAACGGATCACCCAACCGACGGAAAAAAACCTGAGCGAAGCCTGCGGTGTTGAGTTGCAAGCGATGGTGGTCAGTTCGTTCGACATCGGATTGTCGTTGCTGGGGCAAATGGGACGTCGAGGTTCACGCGTGTTGGTGCCACGTTGCTGCACCCAGTGGGACGGAAGCGAAGGTTCGGCTTGTCTGGCGGACCATTTGCATGCCACCACGCGAGGAACCATTCGCGAATTTGGTTCGGCCAGTGGTGCCACCACGGCTGATTTGGTGAATGTGATTGGATCATCTTTGGCATCTGATTCGGGCGGCGAAGGCCGATCGCGTCGCTGCCATACGATCGTTCGCTTGGCCAAAGCTTGCTGTCGGATTGCTCCCGCCGATCGACGTGAATTGGGAGTGGCGGATGTGGTGGTGATGCCCACCGCAAGGTGGATGGGCATCGAATCGGTTGCGATGGGCAACGTCGTGACGGAACTGAAACAAGGTGCCGACGCGGTGTTGCTTGGTGGCGGCGTGATGACGGGCACACCGGCTTTGGGAGTTTGGGTCGGGCGGACGGAATGGATGCAAAGCCTGTTGTCTGATGGTCGTGCGTCCTTGGCGGAGGCCCCCGCCGCGATGTCCGCCATGGTCAACGCCGCGGTCGCGTTGGCTCGCGATGGCGGTTTGCCCGTGGATCGTCTGATGGCCGCGAGCGAGGAAAATTTGCAGGACCGAGCCGAACGTTTGGCCACGCAATTGAATGGTTTGGACGGAGTCACCTCGACTCGGATCACTCAGGAACCCGCTCGAAGATTTGGTGGCAACGACACGTTGCCTTCACGCCAAGTCTTGCTGACCACCAACACGACCAGCCCCTCTGTGTTGGCCGAACGTTTGCGAAGCGGCGACACCTGTTTGTTGGCCGAACCCTCGGACGACGGAATCGCATTGGACCTGCGCTGGATCACACCGGATCAGCAGTCGCGAATCGCACAGCGATTGGCTACAGCCATTCATTGATTCTGGCGATCAGACTGCTGAGCGTGCGAATCGACAAAGCGATGACAACGATCAGTCCGGTCCACGCAAGCACACGCACGGGCAAGCCGGCTTCGTCACGGCTGAGTCCGTGCAGTTGCCATACGATGACGGCGCCCAGCAGTGGGAAGCAGAGCACGGTCAGCGATTGAGCGATGACAATGAAGCTGACCAGGTCCACTCCGGTCAGTGCCGCGACACTGGCGACGGCCCATCCGGCCAACAGTGTCACAATGGTCGCTCGGCGAACGGGGGCGGAGGAGACTTGACAGGGCACGTCGATCGCGTCGCAGAACACCACGCCGCCGATCAACGCATTGACCAGAAACGAACTGGCGGCACCGGCGAAGATCCCAATGGAAAAAACGGTGCGAGCCCATGATCCGAACAGGGGTTCCAACGACAACGCGACCACGGACGCATCGGTCAGTTCCTCCGGAGCGATCTTTTCATGCAGCGCGCTGGCCGCGGTGATGTAGATCATCGCGGTGATCAACGCCAGCGATGAGATGCCAACGAACACGTCCAAAAAACCGGTCTTCAGGTTGTTTCGATTCCAACCTTTCTCTTTGACCTGGTAAGACTGATAAAACGCACCTGCCACCGAGAACGTGGTTGCGACAAGTGCGGCCATGCTCATCCAAGCGATCGACGCGTCGTCTTGATTTGCAATGGAATCCGTTTGTGAAAGGTTGGCGGCCGTTTCGGATCCGAGCGACGGAATCAATCCGCTGAACACGTCGGCCCAGTCGGGATTGGAAGCGAACATGCTGGCGCCGAACGACAGCACCATGGCTCCGACCAAGAACGCCATGGCTTTCTCAATCCAGCGATAAAGATCGCGGCGACCGAGCCAGACCAGTGCGATGATGGCACCATTGAAAAGCAACAGTCCCAACGCTCGCGTTAAATTGGAATCCGCGGCCGTCGCGTCTTGGCCTCGAAAACCCATCACCGCCATCCACATCGCATTGTTGTTGGACGCTTGGAACAGCGTGATGGCGATCAGCAACGCGGTGCCCACCAACCACGCGGCCCGTCGCCCAAAACGGTCCGCCACCAAACCACACAGGGTTCGTTCCTTGCACACGCCAATCGTCATCGCGGCGGCGGTCATTCCAATCATCAGCAATCCCGCCAGTGGCACGATCCACAGCAGGTCAAAACCCTCGCCGCACGCGACACGGCTGGCGCTGACAATGCTTCCAGGCCCCAACACGACCGCTGCCACAACGATTGCGGGACCAATTCGGCGATATCGTCTCCAACCACTCTCGTTTGTTCGCACTGGCTGTGTCACAATGAAGCCTTGTCAATGATTGATCAAATTGTTAGCCGCCGATGACGCGACCGCCATGTTGAATAAGATCCTAGCCGCTGACCGATTTGAAATGGGGCTCTGGGTAGGCCGAAACGCCGCCGAATCGATACGGAAAGCCCAAGAAGAGTTCGGTCATGCCAATTTGGTCGTGGCAACCGGTGCTTCGCAGTTCGAAGTGTTGGCGTCCCTGGCGGAACAGCCGGGAATCGATTGGAGCCAAGTCACTGGTTTCCACTTGGACGAATACGTGGGCGTTTCACCGGACCATCCGGCATCGTTCTGCCGCTATCTCCGCGAGCGATTCGTGGACAAGGTTACACCGGGGGCTTTCCACTACCTTCGCGGTGACGAGGACGCGAAAGAAACGATGCAGCGGGTCGGCGAATTGCTGCGAGAAACACGAATCGATGTGTCACTGGTCGGAATCGGCGAGAATGCTCACTTGGCCTTCAACGATCCGCCTGCGGATCTGACGACCCAGGAGCCGTATTTGCTGGTGGAATTGGACAAACGATGCCGCCAGCAACAAGTCGGCGAGGGATGGTTCCCCAGCATGGACGAAGTGCCAACGCACGCGATCAGCATGTCGGTGCAGCAGATCCTCAAATCCCGGGAGATTTTCTGCTCCGTGCCTGACGCACAGAAGGCCGAGGCCGTGGCGAGAACGCTTTCGTCGTTCAATGACCCGATGGTTCCCGCGTCGGCACTGCACACACATCCCAATGCGACCTTGATCATCGACATCGCCTCATCAGCGGAACTTGACCGCGACGTTCGAAATTCAATGGAGTCGGCAAGTTGAGCTCGCAGAGTTCAAAGACGGCTCGCTACGTCGATTTGCAGGTCAACGGCTACGCTGGAGTCGACTTCAATGCGGATTCGTTGAGCACCGAGCAAGTTCGCCAAGCATGCGATGCCATGCGCAACGACCATGTTGATAGCTGTCTTGCGACTGTGATCACGGATTCGTTGGATGCGATGATCACGCGGATCTCTCGGTTGGCTGATGCGGCGGAATCCGATTCAGAGATTGCCGGCGTGATCTCCGGTATTCACGTCGAGGGACCGTTTCTATCGCCGGTCAATGGCTACGTCGGTGCTCATCCGCCGACCGCAATTCGCGAGGCCAATCGATCCGATGCGGAAAGGTTGGTGGAAGCTGGACGCGGACGGGTGCGTTTGCTGACGCTGGCTCCTGAACAAGACCGTTCGGGGGCCGTGACGCGTTGGTTGAGTGATCAAGGCATCATCGTCGCGGCGGGTCACACCAATGCATCGTTGTCAGAATTGGACACCGCCATCGACAACGGCTTGAAAATGTTCACGCACCTGGGGAACGCCTGTCCGCCGGATATCCCGCGGCATGACAATATCATCCAGCGTGTGTTGTCACGTGCCGAGCGGTTGAGCATCAGTTTCATCGCCGATGGTTTTCACATTCCGATGATGGCACTGAGAAATTATCTGAACTGTGTCCCGGATGGGAACGTGGTGATCGTCAGCGATGCGATCAGTGCAGCGGGGTTGGGGCCGGGGACTTATCACCTGGCGGGACAAGACGTTCACGTCGACGAAGACGGCGCGGCATGGGCGGCATGCCGGACTCACTTCGCCGGGTGTGCTACTCCGGTGCAGGCGATGGTTGGCAAATTGCAATCCGAGCTGGGAATGGACGCTCGACGAATCGATCAGTGGACGCGAATCAATCCGGCTGGCTTGCTGGCGGCTTGTTGATCAAGCGATCAATTGCGGATGACTTCGGGAGCCCCAAACAATTGGGCTCCGTTGCCGTCGTTGTAGTACACCCGATTGCGTCCCATGTTTTTCGCCGAGTAAAGGGCTTCGTCCGCACGTCGCACCAACGGGCCGATCACCAAATCGTCACCGGGTTGGCTCAGACCGACGCTCAGCGTGACTTGTAATTCAGCGGTGCCGACGGAGATGGGATCGTTGGCAATGCGATCTCGTAGTTTGTTCATCTTGTCGGCCGCGGCGCGAATGGGCAGCGTCGTGATGATCGCGAATTCTTCTCCGCCGAAACGCGCCACCATTTCGGCTTCCTGCATTCCATTGCCAAGTCGTGTGGCGATTTGCTGCAGCACGACATCGCCCACGGGGTGACCGTGGGTGTCGTTGATCATCTTGAAGTGATCAATGTCGATCAGGATCAACGTGAACAGTCGTCCGCCCGAGCGGTAGTGGCCAAAAGTTTCATCCAGCTTCTGGTCGAAGGCGCGGCGATTGAACAGTCCTGTGAGCCCGTCCGTGCGTGCTTCCGTCAGATAAGATTGAATCTGTTCGGTTTGTTCTTCGAGTTGCTTTTCGGCGGCTTCCAAACGGACTTGCAGTTCCGTGTTGGTGGACATGATTTGGTTGATCAGCGTCACCATCCGAGCATCGGCGGCTTGCTGAGCGGAGTTGTCACGGTTGCCGCGTGAGTCCGCTCGCGATTGTTGGATGCTGATCCGCATCGCATCGCTGATTTCACCCAGCTCGCTTTGGTAATTCGAAACGTTGCCCGAGTATTCACTGGCCCAACGAGAAAGACCTTCGAGCAGTCCCAACATGCGTTGCCGCTCGTCTTCTTGAATGATGGGGCCTTCCGGGATCGACGCGATGGGTTTGCGGCGTCGGCGGCCAATGATGTACCCGATGGCAACCAGGACCGCGGCGAAGAATAGGCCAGCGGCAATCAAAGACGGGTTCACGGCACATCTGAATGGTTAGAAGGAACCAACGACGGTGCCGCCGGCGTGAGTCAGGAAGTCAGGCTGGACGTCGGGTCGTTCGCTCGATTTCCGTTAACCGGAGGAGCAATCATTTCGCCTCGAGCGATAACCACCAATCCGCTGTCGGTGATCGTCAGGCCTCGAGCCCGATCCATCGCCAAATCATATCCAATTTCCGTTTCCGGTGGGATGTGAACACCTTTATCGATGATTGCTCGACGTATTCGGCTATGTCGACCCACATTTACATCGTCGAACAGGATGCTGTCTTCGACCTGAGCGTAACTGTTGATGCGACATCCCGCCCCGATCACGCTGCGGCGTACGCAACCACCGCTGATGATCGCGCCTTGGCATACGATCGAATCCAACGCTTCGCCACGCCGCGTCGATCGGCCTTCGCTACCGAACACAAATTTTGGCGGCGGAAGTTGCGGTTGGAACGAACGGATGGGCCACTGCCGGTCGTACAGGTTGAGTTGCGGGTCGACTCCCACCAAATCCATGTTGGCTTCGTAGTAGGCGTCCAGAGTACCCACGTCTCGCCAATAAGCTTCACGTTTGTGGTTTTCGTCGACGAAGGGGAACGCGAAAACTTGGCTGTCCTCGATCGCACCGGGAATGATGTTTTTGCCGAAGTCGTGAGCGCTGTCATGCTGAGTCGCGTCGTCACACAAGCGTTCAAAGAGGAATCGCGTGTTGAACACATAAATTCCCATGGACGCCAAGCAGACATCGGGGTCGTCCAGCGTTGGGCGGGGATTTTCGGGTTTTTCCTGGAATTCGACCAACCGGTTGTCGGTGTCGACCTGCATGACGCCAAATTGGCGGGCTTCGTCACGGCGAACTCGCAACGCACCCACGGTCACGTCCGCTCCCTTGCGATGGTGAAAGTTCACCATCGACTCGTAATTCATTTTGTAGAGGTGGTCGCCAGCCAAAATGACCACGTACTCGGGGGCCTCGCGTTCGATCGCATAGATGTTTTGGTAGACGGCGTCGGCGGTGCCTTGGTACCAGTTGTCATCGATTCGCTGTTGAGGCGGGACAACGTCGATGAATTCGCCCAGTTCACGGCAAAAATAATTTCGCCAAGCAACATTGATGTGTCGGTCCAACGACTGGGCTTTGTATTGCGTCAGCAACAGCAGACGCCGCATACCGCTGTTGAGGCAATTGCTAAGAACGAAATCGATGATGCGGTAGGCACCTCCGATGGGAACGGCCGGTTTCGCACGATCACGGGTCAGCGGTTCCAGCCGCGAGCCGCGGCCTCCGGCCAGAATCACCGTCACTGTTTGTCGCATCATCGGATTGTGGTTTCCTACCTTGTGGTGGCGTGCCGGCACCCGCGACACGCTGTCTGCATGCTAGCAAAATTGGTCCAGCGATGTCGAGTGGAATCGAGTTTTCCCTCATCGCCTTCATAGGGAATTTGATGCGGCGATGTGGCCGTTGGGGGCGAACCGTTCAGCCAAGGGATACGAAGAACTCGGTCGGCGTGGCAAGACGTGCAGCACAGCGAGTGCCAAGTTCGACGTGCGTGGCACCGCGATCGAATCCACCCCTGTGCAGTGGCTGGTTGGCGTTGAGTTCGGTCCGCGGAGGATGACGAGTATTTCAGCACAAAAGAATTCTGCAGAACGCCCCGGTTCACACTGAACCAAACCCGCTAATGCAACTGTATTACCTCCTCTGAGCAGCCACCCCCGTGGAAATCGTTGCCAAGTCGCAATCGTGAAGGTGCGGAACGCGAATCCGTTTCACGGACGTGAAACGCGGGCCGGAATCTTCCACGCGGGGACGCTGCGTTAACTCAAGCAACGCCAAGTTGATCGTTGGTCCAGGTGGACTCGACGGGGTCGTGAAAACGGCGAGCCGGATTTTGCGGCTCACATCGCTTTTCGCGAATGTGGCTTCGTCGTGGAACTTCTTCCGAAGCCTTCCGCCGGCGATCGCGTTGACTTTGGCTTGCCGCGAGCGAACCATCACCCACCCGACAAATTCTCCAGGAGAAACGCCTCACAATGCGTGCGATCACAATGAAAAATTTCAGTATGCAAAATCTCACGATGCAAAACCAATGGAAGCGAGTCAGTTTGGCCATGGGAACCCTGTGGTTGGCCACGCTGACCACAGCCGTCGTGGTGAGTCTGCCGGACGGGATGCAGTCGGATGCGTTGGCGGATCAAACGGACACCCGCGCCTCTGCCATCGATCCCGGTCAGGGACTGAACACGGCACAAGATTTGTCGGCATCGTTCCGAACGGTCGCCGACGCGATGCGGCCTAGCGTGGTCAGCATCAGCTCGAAGATCAAAGCTCAGCCGGTCAGCCGCCAACTGCCGCCTGGTTTGCGGAACCAATTGCCGCCCGGATTTGAAGATTTCTTTCGCGAAGATTCACGCGGCCAGCGTCAGACGCCCGCACGTGAAGGCCAAGGCAGCGGTGTCATCGTTCGCAATGACGGCTATATCCTGACCAACAATCACGTGGTCGAAGACGCCGATGAAGTCTACGTCGAATTGAGTGACGACCGGCGTGTGTTGGCCGATGTCGTGGGCACAGACCCCGAAACGGATTTGGCTGTTTTGAAGATCGAAGCCGACAACTTGCAAGCCATCGCGTTCGGCGATTCGGATGCGATCCAAGTCGGCGATTGGGTGCTGGCCATCGGCAGTCCCTTTGGATTGGACCAAACGGTGACCGCGGGAATCATCAGCGGCAAGAACCGCAACCGCCGAATCGTGAACAATGGCAATGGGTTCGAGGACTTCCTGCAGACTGATGCTGCGATCAACCCGGGTAACTCCGGTGGTCCGTTGGTTAATTTGCGAGGCGAATTGGTCGGCATCAATACGGCGATTCTGTCTCGCAGCGGAGCCAGTGCTGGGATCGGATTTGCCATTCCGGTTTCGTTGGCTCGTCCCGTGCTGACGTCGATCATCGAGTACGGCCAAGTCCGCCGTGGGTTCTTGGGAGCTCAGGTTCGCGACGTAACGCCAGAATTGGTTGAAGAGATGGGATTGAAGGTCAACGATGGTGCGTTGATCCAAGGTGTCCTGGATCAACAACCCGCCGCCAACGCGAATTTGCAACCTGGCGATGTCGTCGTCAGCGTGGATGGCAAGAAAGTGGGTAGCAGTTCGCAATTGGTGAACTACATCGCCAGCCGACCACCGGGTGCGAGCGTGTCGATGGTCATCAACCGTGATGGCGAGACATTGAACAAGACCGTCAATTTGCAAGAACGCACCAGCGAAGCCATGGCGATGTTCAACGGTGGCAACGCTCTGGGAGCTGAGCTGGAACCCATCACGCCGGAAACCGCTCGCAAGTACGGTTACAACGGCGTTGAGTCAGGATTGATCGTGATCAGCGTCGACGACGGCGGGATCGCGGCTGAATCCGGTTTGCAAGCAGGCGATGTGATCGAAAGTGCGGGCGGCAACATGGTTGGGTCTGTGCAACAGTTGCAGGCGGTCATCACCGAAGCGAAACGCCAAAACGTTCCGCTGCGATTGATCGTTCGACGCGGAAACACGCGAATGATCGTTCCGCTGCAGTGAGCGGAATCGGATGACTCACCCTGACCGTTGAAAACGTCAGCGGTTGAGTTCGCCGAGCGAAAAACTCAACACGTGAAAACCTTAACGGGCCGGCAACCGACGCCGGCCCGTTTTTGGTTTGCCCAGCGAAGCTGGCAACCCCAGTCGGTGCTTGCCACCGACCAAGCCCTGTTCATGGGGAATTGAATCCGATTCGCAAGGGCGTCGTTGGC
>NZ_JAJKFV010000008.1 GCF_020966775.1 Rhodopirellula halodulae
GGCAACTTAGGCAGGTAAGACAGGAGCCGTATACGGACCCGTACGTACGGTTCTGTGAGAGGGCTGAGTCAGCGGTCGCTCCGCTGGCTCACCCTACTCGATTGTCAACATCGCAGCGAGATGCATTGCTTTGCACCCCGCGGAACGATCGGGGCCGTTCGATCAGAACTTGCTGATCGTTTCAAGAACGGCTTTGAGTTGTTCGTTCTTGGTCGTGTCCCAAGCGACGCTCGCGTCTGTTTTGAGTTTGGTCACGGCATCGTTGGTGCGTTGCTGGAGGTTCTCGGTGGTGGTGTACCGACGCAGGACCAACTCGTTGGTGTCGAGCTGAAACTGGACCCATTGGGCGTCTCGTTGCTGCACGACTTCTTCGGTGGTGAAACGCTGCAAACTGCTTCGCCGCTGAGGTTGCGGTGCCACCCTGGCTCGCGGGCTGTTCGCCATGTCCGCGATCATCTCGTCTTCGCCATCGATCTCTTTGGGATCGGCGTCGCGACTAATGTCGTCATCCAGGTCGCCGCGGTCACGCCCGGTTTCGGCCTCCAAGTCTGCGGCCAGTGGATTGTCGACTCGGTAGTCGCGATCAGGATCGTAGTCGTCCGCGTCGTAAATGGAGTCGTCCGAATAAGGCAGCGTGGCGGAGAGCGTTTGGATCTCGCGTTCGCTGATGCGAGCACCGAGGCCGCGTCCCATGCCCAGTCGTCCCGACGCGGCAGCGATTGCTCCCTCCACACCGTCTTCGACCGCGTCGGCTCGGTTGCGAGCTTCGCGGCCCGTTTCATCGACGTAATCGTCGACCCGATAATTGTCGACGTCGACCGGTGTGCGGGCGGCACGGTATTCGTCGTCCGCACCGGGATCATCAACGCCCGCGGGAGTTTGCGTGTCGAAGCGTTCCAGGCCGGTCCGTGACGATCCCGCGGTCGATCGTTTCGAATTGCGAGCCGAAGAATTCTTTGAATCGGTAGCGAGTTCCGGACGCGTTTGACGAAGCTCTTCCTTCAAAGCCGCACCGACTTGCTCGGGATTTGGCATTGTGTTGGGCGTCGTTGTGTTGGGCGTCGTTGTGTTGGGCATCGCTTCCGCGGAAGTGCTGTCCTCGGCCGGTGCCGGGCCGCGGGTGGCGACGGCTTGCTGGCTGCGAAGTTTCCATCCGAACGATTCAAGTGACTGTATCACCTCGCTGGTCTGACGAATCAGCGAATCAAGTTCCTGGGCACGTTTGGGTTCGTCCGTGCGTTCCCGAGCTTCCGATGCGAGTTTGCGAACCAAGCTGGCGTCGCTCCAAATGACTCCGGCCAAAGCCCAATCGCTGATTTCGTTGGAATCGGGTGAAGTCGCCGTGGCCGGAGTGGCGGAAACCTCGGCGTCTTGTGCCAACGCGGGAACGCTGCTGAACGAGGTGACTCCCGCAAGCGTCAAGGCGAGTCCGAGCCGTTTGATGCGTGCGGCTCGAGGAAGGTGATCAGAGGATGAGTTGTTGAAGAGCGACAGCATGACGAGACCTGAAGCGTTTGGAGCTTGATGGGTGATCGGAAAGCTGACGCGAATCTGCCTTCCATGCGGACGGGCAAATCATCAACGCGAAGCTTCCAGGCCATCACATCGATGGCGTTGTCCACAACCGTTTGCACGAAGTGTGCCAGACGACCCGGGCGGCGATCACGTGACCCAACAAGACTCAGAAAAAAGACTCAGAGAGGAGGCTGCCCAGTGTACCGCAGTCGGTTTGGGTGATGGGCAATCGACCAACACGCCCTGTATTGGTGCAACGATGCGGTGGCCGAGAACGTCGCCGGCTTTTTGAGCTGGCGGACCATTGGGATTCATGAAGCGAGCGAAACCGCGAGGCATCGTGCGATGGCGGCCGAAAAGATCGCTGGCATTGGATTTGCGGCCCTCTACAGTTCATCAGAATTCACTTTGGCCTCAGCAAAAGGATGTCATGTCATGATCGCTTTTCCGAACAAGTCGCAGCTCACCGAACTATTGACCAACGAAAATGGCGACTGCGTGTCCATCCTGATGGGAACCTATCAGTCCGGTCGGGAAACCAATCAAAATCCCATTCGATTTAAGAATCTGATCCAACAGGCGATCGAGTTGGCGAATAAGAAGGGAAGTCCGATCCTGTCACAGTTGGAGGCTTTGGCGGAACTCGAGCACGATGCAACGTTTTGGCAGCATCAGTCCGCTGGGCTTGCGATCTACGTTTCAGAGGGCACCGAGAAGCGAATGATGTTGAGTCACGATCCGGGTGAGTCAGTGACGTTGAGCGATGAGTTCAACATTCGCCCCATCGCATCGGTGGCTTGTGGGGAAACGAACTTGATGACCTTGGCATTGTCGTGGGAGCGGGCTCGTTTGTTTCGATCGGATGGGCACACCAGCGTCGAAGTGAAGGACGAAGTGTTCCCGGTGACGATGGACGAGCTGGTCACTGAACGAGACCCCGAAAAGCAACTGCAATACTCATCGCATGAGTCATTTGGTGCCGGTGGTTCCGAGACGGTGATGTACCACGGCCACGGGGAAGGGGAAGACAAGATCGAAGCCGATCGACACGCATATCTTTCCCGCGTTGGTGAGTTGGTGCAAAAGCGACTGTACAACACCGACCTGCAATTGGTCGCGTTTGCAACGGAAGAAGTCGCTGGCCACTTCGAGGCAGCGGCCGAGGGTGTGGAGATCACGCAGTGCATTCACGTCAGCCCTGATGCTTTGAGCGACTCGCAGTTGGATGCGAGGATCACCGCGTTTGCGAAAGAGCACCATCAATCCAACGATGAGGTCTTGGCCGATCGTCTTGGGGCATCCCTCGCCGGCGATTTGGGGTCGAGCGATGTAGAAGAAGTTGTCTTGGCCGCATTGGATGGCCGAGTTGACACGCTGCTGCTGGGAGCGGACACGCGAATTCCCGGACGTTGCGACGCAACAAAACACAGCGTCACGTTGGATGAGACCGCTTCAACAGATTTGGTCAACACGGCGGTTCGTTTGACATTGAATTCAGGCGGCACGATTCGTCGGCTGCAAAAGGCTTCGGCCGGACAACCGGTGGCTGCGATCTATCGTTTCTAATCGGAGCGTTCCACTGTTGTCAGCCAGTCGCCAAGGGTTGGTGACAAATCAGCGATTGACTCGGTCGAGAGTTGCTTCGATCGAGTCAGGCGGGCTCCGAATGCCCGTGAGATATGTCGTGTAAGTTGTCTGTTTTCACGAAGGGGGTGAGTGCCGATCGTTTATGATTGAGCTCGACATGGAGCAGGTTGGCTTTCGGCTGGTCCGTTCCGACCTCCGATTCGCGAGAACTTATCCTTTGCTCGCACGCGTTCATCGCTCCGAACAACAGATGCCTGAACAGAAAGCAGTTGCCCTTCTCATCGAGACCTCCAACGCATACGCCCGCGGGCTTTTAGGAGGAATCGCATCCTACATCCACGAACATGATTTGTGGTCGATCTATTTGGTCGAACAGGAACGTGGCGCGGCGCCTCCACCTTGGTTGGAGGAGTGGGATGGCGACGGATTGATCGCTCGAATTGAAAACGAGGAAATTGCCTCGACCGTTCGGAAGCTGAAGATTCCGGTGGTGGATGTGAGTGCCGCTCGGACCATTCCGAATATCCCCTGGGTCGAAACCAACGATCACAAGATCGGCGAATTGGCTTACCAGCATTTTCGCGAACGCGGTTTCGAGAACTTCGCCTTCTGTGGTGAGTCGCGATTCAATTGGTCGGTATTGCGGAACAGGGCGTTCGAGAAACGGGTGCTGGACGATGGTTTCCAGTGTCACTCGTTCGATTTTCAAGTTGACGCATCCGATCCGGATTCGCTGCGGAAGGAACGCGATCGTTTAGCAGATTGGGTCCGTTCGCTTGAGCCGCCCATCGGTGTGCTCGCTTGCTATGACATCATGGCTCAGAAGATCCTCGACGTGTGCCGTTTGCATGGCATCAAGGTGCCCAGTGAGTTGGCTCTGCTGGGCGTCGACAACGACGAACTGCTGTGTGATTTGTGCACGCCACCATTGTCGAGCGTCGTCCCCGCCGCCCATCAAACGGGGCGCGAAGCCGCTTCACTGCTTGATGCAATGATGAATGGCGAGGAAGTCAAAGCGGAGCCGCATTTGATCGAACCGTTGGGCGTTGCAACGCGGCAGTCCACGGACGTGCTGGCGATCAAGGATCCAGAAATCGCGGCGGCTGTGCGATTCATTCGCGATCATTGTTGCGACGGGATCAACGTCCAGGATGTGGTGAAGAAGGTTCCTTTGTCACGGCGAGTGTTTGAAAGTCGTTTTTTAGCACTGATGGGCCGAACGCCTCACCAAGAGATCACGCGGCGGCGAATCGAGCGAGTTCGCTATCTTTTGATCGAGACCGATTTAACGCTTGTTCAAATTTCGCGTCGAACAGGTTTCCAAAACCACGAATACATGAGCGTCGCTTTCCGTCGCGCCATGGGACATCCCCCAGCGACTTACCGTCGCAAGTTTCGCAAGATCTAACGACCACCGGTTCGTTGGTCTCGCCTCTCCGGTGAAGGACGAAGCTTTTCTGCACCGATAACGCTGCGACGTGAAGTTTGCGATAGCGTTGTTTTCGTCAGTCGGTGGGACCGGAACCGCGATTCTAAAACCGAAAAAGAAAACGCCATGGACCACCGCTGGGCGATCCATGGCGTTGTTGCTTGAACGACACTTGGCGGTAATCAACCGATCATGGTGACTCGACCGTGATGGCGACGAAGATCGGCGAGCTGGAATCGTCGCCTTTGATCAGCTCGATCGTCTTCAGCGGTTCTTGGCGTTTCGGCGTGAGCTTCAAGTAGCGAACTTGTTGTCCACGGACATCGAACGCGAATTCGGACTGGGGCACGTCGACTCGACGAATGTAGTCCGCGAAGTGAACGCCATTGAGCAGTTTGTGATCCTCGACCGTCCCATCGGCATAATTCAGACGGATAGTCGCGGTGTGCGAGCCTTCTTGGCCATAGGGGAATCCCCATCCGCTGACAGCACCCAACACGTGAATCGCCGACGCGGTTGCGTTGCAAACCAATGGGACTTGCTTGGGCATCAACGGCGGTTTTGTACCCTGTGGTCCGTGCAACAAGATCACGTTCGGAACGCGTCCGTCTTGCGGATCGACCAAGGTGAACGGAACACCGTTGTGTTTCTTCGGCGTCCAATCGGGGAAGATGATCCGGTCCGGTCCGTTGTCGCCATCGCTGAACATGCCGCGGGTGCTGACCGCCGTGGCAATCCCCGAGAACGAAAGCGGAGTGTACTTGCCGCGAGCCGTCAGGAACTCGAGCAAGTCCGTCATCTCTTCGCGTTTGATCTGGCTTTCGAAGCCCTCCGGCATCAGCGATTGGCTGGATGCGTTGAGCTGTTCAATCTCTTCTCGAAGGATCGTGTGACGTTTCGCTTGAGCATCGATCAATTCGATCGACGTTCGCGATTCGCCGCCCAGCATTCCGGTGATGACTTGACCTTCGGTGGTCAGCACGGCGAACGTTCGGAAGTTGCCCTCGACACTTTGATTGGGATCCAGAATGTGAGTCAGCAATTCTTCCTTCGGGTGAACCGCCATGCCCGTGAGGTCGGGGCCAACGTCGGCACCTTCGCCACTGTGTCGGTGACAGTTCGCACAATGCTTCTTGAAAATCGCAGCACCCAGGGTCGCGTCACCCTTCGCGTGTGCGACTGGCAACCAATCCTTGAGCAAAGCGACTCGGTTTGCCGTCGGAACTCCACCGGAAGCTTTCAGCAGTTGCTGCGCTTTCTCCTTGATCGACTTATCCGGGTGATTGTTCAACGCTTGGCGTTGGTTCAACGACAAATCCGACATTCGCAAATCGCCAGCTTCGATGCTCTCGATCAATTCCAGCGTGGTGTTGGGTTGGGAAAGCAAAACGCGAATGATGGCTTCGCGAACCGATGGGGTGGAGGCGGCGGTTTGTTCAACCAAGGCTCCGCCCAATTCTTCACTGCGGCTATTTTTCAACGCGTCCAGAATCCCCAGGGTTGTGGCGGGGGTGGTTTGTGGACCGATGCTTTCAAGCAGGTCGAACACCACGTCTTCGCTGTTAGGCTGCATCGAAACCAATTGCTGAGCCGAGCTGATGCGATCACGATCGCTCAACGATCCGTCTTGGACTTTTTCGAGCAGTTGATCCGCGAGTTCCTCGACTTTTTCGGTCAGCGCGGCGGTGCCCCATTTGGTCGACAATCGAACCAACTGGCTCTGCTCGTCCACGGAAACTTGGTCGAACAAAGATACCAAATCCTGCTCGGATTGATCCGACAATTCGACTTGATGATCCTTCGGCCAACCGGCTGCCAGGCCCTGCAGAACGCTGGATGCGTTGCTGGAGTCCGTGGCGGCGACCGATTGAATGAACTGTTGCAGTGCCGCGGCGTCGGGTTGTGATCGAGCGAAGTGTTCCGCGATCACCGATAAACGTTGTCGGACAGAACGAGGAAGTGGTTGGTCTGTGGCGGATGCCAATACCGCGGGCAACGCACCAGCAGAATGCATGGCGGTGGCACTGGTCCAAGCATCGAGCAACCAGCGATCGCCGCCGAGGTTTTCCGAAGAATCCACAATTGCGGAGATCACCGCATCGATCGTTGGCGTGGAGGGTTCGGCGAGTTTCAGCAACGCGGCGAGTTGGACTTGAGCGTTGGAGTCACTCAGCGTGCCCGATTCGATCAACGATTGCAGGTCCTCTTCGGTGCTTCCGAGAACGGTGACCGCAGCACGGCGAACGCCCGCGCTGGGATGCGACAGTGCGGTGCGTACAGCAGCATCCACGTTCGCGTGATTTGCACCAATCAGCTCCAAGCCCTCCAGGGTCCACAGAGCGTGGATCGCACCGGGATTCAAACCGATGGCGTCGACATCCGTGTTAGCGATCAATGCGAGCAATTGGTCAACCGTCGCCGCGTCGATCTCACCCATTTCGACCAGCAAGCGTTGGGCTTGCAAGCGAACTGGCATCGCGGTGTGTTGAAGCCCGTCAATCAAACCAGCGACATTGTCAGCGGTTAGTGCGGGTACCAATGCGGATTCGCCGTTGTTGGTGACCACGCGATAGACACGACCGTGTCGCTTGTCACGCAAGTCGGTCTCGTACGCGTTCCCACGCCCGGTTTCAAAACCGTGAGGCGTCGGGTTGTGTTGGACGATGTAGTTGTACCAATCCAGCACCCAAACGTAGCCGTCCGGACCGGTCTCGGCCATGATCGGCGCCGCCCACTCATCGTCGCTGGCCACCAAGTTGAAGGGGCTGGTGCTCTTGAAGCCGGCTCCATCGGGTGTCAGCACAAATGTTCCCACCAAGTGACCGGTCGGTCCGCAGACAAACGCGGTGCGGTTCCACCAAGCTTGCGGGTACTCGCGAGCGGTGTAAAGACCGTGACCAGCGGCAGCGGTGTAGCCACCGTGATGATCGACTTGGCGAACGTTTTCCGTGATCGGATCAAACAGGTGACTGTCCGAGATCATCTGCAGCGTGCGTGGCGACCAGCCTCGAACCTGTTCGTAATAGCGGTTCGCGATGGGCAAAAAGTTGCTGGGGTTGTGGTTGGCGGTCGAACCGAAGACCAGACCGTCTTCCGAGAAACCAAGTCCCCAAGTGTTGTTGTTGGTCGCTCGCATGAACTCCAACTTCTCCACCTTCACGGTGTGCTCGGAGAAGTCATCGGAGGCTTTCGAACCGTCAATTTTGGTGGCTTCACCGTTGCGATCTGCGTCCACTTTGAAACGCCAGAAACCCTGGCGAAAACCTTGTTGTCGCTCGCCATTGATTACGGGACGCGAAGCGTTGTAGCCCTGCATGCCCCAGATCCAGTTGTCAGGACCGTAGCGGAAGTTGCTCACGCCGCCGTGTGTGTCACCGAGAGCCCAGCCGGTGATCAAGACTTGGCGGAAGTCCGCCTTGTCATCGCCGTCGACATCTTTCAGGTAAACCGTCTCTTGGCCGTCTTGAACGATCACTCCACCGCGGTAGCAAACCAACGTGGTTGGGATGCTGAGGCCTTCCGCGAACAGGGTGAACTTATCCGCGACGCCATCGTGGTCGGTGTCTTCGCAAATTCGAATGCGGTCGCGGCCGTCGCCTTTGGGTTGCAGTTCGTTGGGGTAATCCATCGTCTCGCACACCCACAATCGGCCTTCTTCGTCCCAGGTCATCGCGATCGGTTTGCCGCCTAGATCGTCCTCCGATGCCCACAGTTTCATCTGCATGCCTTCGGGAGTCACATAACGATCGATCGATTTTTCCGCGGGCAGCGGGTCTTGCATCAGCGTTTTGGGTTTACCTTGCTCACCCCATTTTTCACCAGCGGTGTAGTTCGGGATTTTCGCGCCGACGTCGGTGAAGGTGAATGGTTTGTCGCCTTCGGGTAGCGATGTCATCTCGGGGACAGGGAACGACGCGGCGTCCGCGAATTCACCGGCTTGTTGTGGATCGCGTTTGGCAACCCAGCGAATGCCACGCTCGACCAGATTGTGAAAACCTGGATTGGTCCAAGTGCGACTGTCGTGACCCCATGCGGTGTAAAAGACACGGCCCTTCCCGTGCTCACGAATCCATGTCCACGGTTCACGACCGGACGCATCGACTCGGTATTCCAAGACCGTGCGATTCTTCTCATTGTGCAAATGGTGGACGTAGGTTTCGTCCCAGCTTTCAAAGCCACCAAAACCCTGCATCAACTCGTGATTGGCCTTGGCGGGAGTTGCTCGGAAGACGCCGGTTCCATGTCGTTGGAATTGGGCCCCCATCAAGGCGACCACGTCCGGGTTGTTTCGGAAGCAGAACGAGGCACAATGCAGCGGAACGAAACCGCCACCGTTTTCGACATACGTCAACAAAGCACTTGCATGCTCGGGAGCAATCTCGTCGATGTTTGCGTACAAGAGCAAAGCGTCGTAGTTCGCAAGTTGCTCCGACTGCAAAACCGAAACGTCATCGGTGTAGGTCAGGTCAACTCCATTGGACTGCATGACGGGTTGCAGTTCGTCGAAGCGAGGCTTGGGTTGGTGGTGACCGTTGTCACCAAGAAACAACACTTGCAGTCGTTGAGACTCTGCCGCAAACGTTGTGTTGCCAATCAATGGCAACGAACTCAGTGCCAGCAAAGCCAGAAGTCGGATGGCGCGGTTCATCATAGGAAGGGACGACACGACGTGCCGCATTGCAGATGGATCGGAGGGAAGTGGGGTTCCTGACGTAGTCGATCAGGCACACGCGTGGTTCCAACGGGAAGCACATCCCCATTGCACCACTTCATTGTCCTGATGCTAAACATAGGACCGCACGGAGCAATGAGAAATCACGCACGCCGGGTGTGTTATTTCACGACGGGTGAAGTTCACCAACAAGATTGGTTGGCTGTCTTTGACTAAGGATCATTGCCAAGGTTAGTTCGAAGCGACCGAACCGGTTGGCTCGACCCGACACGATGGAAGATATCGCCGCGACTTTGGTCGGGTTGTGCGACTTTGGAAGCTGGCCCTTCGAAAGTTGTCCTTCGAGATATGAACCGGTGTCAGTTGGCGAAGAGGTCGGCGAGGGTTTTCGCCCATTCGTCCCAGCCTTCGGCGGCGGCTTCGAAATCGACTCGCATCCAACGCACGGGTTCATCGGGCAACACCGCGGGCGGGAACTTGGAGTCTTTGCTGATTGGAAGTTGGCTGCTGCGCCCCATTGCCAATCGGTCCTCGATTTCCGGTGTCATTAGAAAGTTGGCCAAGACACCGGAGGCAATCGGATGAGGTGAATTCTTGATGCGAGCCAACGTGTTGGGAATGCGAAGGGTGCCGGGTTGGTCGGGCAGTTGATCGGGATAGACGATCGCCACCGGATAACCCAAGTCTTTTTCAATGATCGCGTCGTCGGTATCCGTCAAACCCCATGCGACCTTGCCCGACGAGACAGCTTGAGCGACTTGTTTGTTGCCTGACAGGATCACCGCGTTGTCATGGATTTGTTGCAGAAGATCAAACGCGGCATCCGGACCTAGCAAATCGCGAAGCACGGCGAAGTGGGTCGCTGTGGTGCCAAACAATGGACGCGCCATCGCACATCGTTGCGACCATTTGGGGTCCGCCAATTCCGCAACTTGGCTGGGCCAATTTTCTTTTTGCGCCAACAGGTCCGTGTTGATCAAAAGGACGCGTGCACGTGCCGCGAAACCACACCACGTTCCATCGCTGGCAAGCATGTCCGTCGGCCAAGTCGACGGGACATCCCAGTCATGCGGTTCGAGCAGTCCCAGCTTTTGCAGCCTGACCGTGTGCATGATTTCGTTGTTCCAAAACAAATCACAACGAGGCGATTCCGCTTCCGCGATCAATTGGTTCGCCAGTCCAACAGTCTTGGTCGATTCGATGTCGAACTTGCCAATCACTCCGATTTCGTGGTCGGTGGATCGCTCGAAGGAGGCCAGGATGGGCGCAGCGAATTCTTCATCCAGTGCGGAATAAACGACCACGTCAGATTCGCTACGAGACACACAACCGGTCATTCCCAACGTCATGCTGGCGAACAAGCCGCCCAAGCCAACCAGGATTGCGGAAAACAAACGACGGAAGAGCCAAACAGTTTTCAAGGACACGTTGAGCCGAGTACGCTGGAGGGATGACTGATCAAGGAATGCAATCTCGATTTTCGCGTTTCCTGTTCGCGATCGCGATCGGAGGACTGTTCCATTTTAGCGGTGCAGAGGCTTTTGCGCAGGACGGCGACGCCGGAAATCCCACGGAGTGGATCGTCCGAGAAAGCAAACACTTGCGACTGGCCAGCGATGTGAACGAACCAGAATTGCTGAAGGATCTGACGCAATCATTTGATGCGGCGGTTCCTCAATGGTTGGCTTTCTGGGGAATTCCCGAGTCCCGTTTAGAGAACTGGAAAATCGATGGCTATTTGATGCGGAACGTCGATGCGTTTCGCGAGCGAGGAGCGTTGCCCGCCAGTATCACTCCCTTTCGCCATGGTTTTTCATCGCCGGGCACCATCTGGGTTCGTTACCAAGACACTCGTTACTACAACCGCCACCTGGTTTTGCACGAAGGCGTGCACTCGTTGGCATTTGAGTTGTTCGGTGCGGGCGGACCGAGTTGGTACATGGAGGGGACCGCGGAGTTGTTGGCACTGCACCGTGAACGCGTGATTGTTCCCAAGCGTTTGCCCCCTGAATCGGAAGAGCCCGCACGCACCTTGCTGGCTCAGTCGATGGATCCGTTCACCATCAATCAGTTTCCTCGTAATCGAGCCGACACGCCGGGTTGGGGACGCTACAAAATTGTCGCTCGCGATCGAGACGCGAATTCGTTGCCGACGTTGAAAAGTGTTTTGAAATTGCCGATGGAGCTGAATGGCAAGGTCGAGGCTTACACATGGTGTTGGGCGGCGGCTTCGTTGTTCAGTCAAGCACCGGAGTCACGCGAAGCTTTTTTGAAGGCGGCGGGCCGCGGGGCTGACCAAAGCGAAGCCTTCACATCGGAGTTCTATCGCGACGTGGCGGAAGACTGGCCGGTGTTGTCCGCACGTTGGCGTTTGTTGCTGAATGACTTGGATTACGGATTCGATTGGTCGCGACACCGCATCGCGTTGTCCACGTCGGATCCGCGAGCCACGGGGGCTCCGTTTGCACTGCGAGTATCATCCGACCAAGCTTGGCATTCGACCGGGCAGTGGTTCCCTCGCGGCGCACGTTTGCGCTTCGCGGCTTCCGGGCAATGCCAAGTGACCAGGGATTGGATCAGCGGCCCGGCGGGAATCTCGATTGAATTTCACCGCGGGGCACCGCTGGGGCAATTGCAAGTTTGTGTGCTGCCGATTGCATCGCCCGACCAGGGCACGTTGCCGCCGATGCAGATTCAATCTGTGATCACGAAGACCGATGTCGCTCGGCAAATTGCTTTGGGAAATTCGGACGCTGACGCGGAGGATTCGTTGGTGAGCCAAGGTTCCCAAGAGGTCTTGATTCGCGAACCGTCGTGGGTGCTGTTGCGAATCAATTTGCCGATCGATCATCAGCCCATCGCAAGTGATTCCGCGTTGGGCTATCAAGTGAAGGTTGTTCCGGTTCGCTGAGTCAGACGATTGGTGGTTGGGTTCTCAATCGTCGCCCGCAGCGGGTTGTCGGCCGGTGTGCAATTTACAGCCTGATGGATCGACGGGCGGACGAACGATGAGGGGTATGATGAGCGTCTCATTGGAAAGACATCTTTTCGACGGGTAGGCCAGTTTTGAAATTTCGCGACGTTCATCCAGTAATCGTTCCCTTTCTTCGTTGGCCCATCGCACTGTTGCTGTGCGTGATGCTTGGATGTCGCGAGAGCGAGCCCAAACGCATTGTGCCAAAGGTGGAGGTGAAGCTGGAGGAAAGCGAGGCAGCAGCACAACCCAACGAGTTGCTTCGCAAAGCTGAAAAGGCGGTCACGCAGGCCGATTGGAAGAACGCGAAACGTTATTTGACGGACCTGTTGGTCGTGGAGCCGTCGCATCCGGCCGGGTTGTTTTTGATGGCTCGCGTGGAGGCGGAAGATGGCAATCTCGAGAACGCGATCGAGATGCTGAGCAACGTTTCGGACGAAGACGCCAAGTTCGGAATCGCGGCTTTGGGACAGCGAGGCGAATTCCTGCGGCAGGTGGGGCGAACTCACGAAGCCATCGAGGTTTGGAAAACGCTGCTGGCCAAACCAAGCGTCGCGAATGACCCGTTTGCCGATCAAATTCGCGATCAGTTGATCAGTGACCTGCAGCGTGTGGGACGTCGAATTGAAGCGGGCCGACAACTACGTTTGATGGTGAAACGTTCCGTCGCGACAGAAGAGCACTTGCGAAGCCTCCTGTACGTCACTCAGCCACCGAAGACTCGAGAGGCGTTCGCAAAGGAAGTCGAGTTGGAACGGTTGCGGATGGAAGGGAACCTGCCCGCCGACGCGAACCAGGACGACGCTGATTCGCAAAGCGGTTTGAACGCGGCGTGGAAGTCGCTGATCGAAAGGCGAACCCGCGAAGCCATTGGGTTGCTCGAAGAGGTGGTGAAGACGGAGCCGACGCTTCAGGCCCATGCGTTGTTGGCGTACGCCTATTCCGATTTACAGGACTTTGATCGGATGCGTGCCACTTTGTTGCAGGCGCGCCGCTATGAGGAGTCGGCCGATGATTTAAAATCCTTCCCGTCGTTCTGGATGGCGGTGGGTGCGGAGGCAAGCTACGAGCAGAACCTCGACGAGGCGATTCATTCGTTTGCGACCGCCATGAAGTTGGATCCGACTTCTGATCGAGCTCACGAGTTGCTCGCGTCGGCCTTATTGCTGGATGGCAAGGTTGATTTGGCAGAGGCGGTTGATGAACGCCGGTATTTGTTGGCCGGCCCGAGAGAAGCCTACTTGGCCATTGGACCCGGCCAGCCAGATGACTTGCGAGCGGGAAAGTTCCTGGTGGCCGATCTGTTGAAGTTGGGTGAAGTGGACCAGGCGTGTGCGTGGCGTCGAATCATTGCCAAACGCCAACGTGGCAAATGGGGAACCTCCGATGAAGTGCGGGAGCTGTGTCGACAATGGCAAGCCATCAGCGAAGACGAGATTCTCGACCGACAATTGGCTGGCGTTCGTCCGACGGAATTCGCGGCAGTGGATTTGGCTTGGTTGGAATCCGGATCGATTGAACAGCTCGATGGCAAGCGATCCGGAATGCCGAATGAATCATCGTATGTTCCGCCGCGTTTGGTCGACGTTGCGCCGGAGGTCGGTTTGGACGCGGTTTTCTACAACCGTGACGAACGCGTGCTGAAGCTAATGCGATTGCATGAATCGCTGGGACCAGGGACCGCAGCGTTGGATTTCGACCGCGACGGACAGGTCGATTTTTACGTCAATCAGGCATCGGGGGAGGCTCCGCAGTCCGCGGGGACGCGACCCAATCATCTGTTTCGCGGTTTACGCGGCGAGGCATCGATCACCTACGAAGACGTGACGGCTTTGGCAGGAGCCGATGATCGTGGGTACGGCGTGGGGCTGACGGTTGGTGATTGGAACCAAGATGGGTTTGACGATTTGGTGGTGGGGAATGTTGGTCGCAATCGATTGTTTTTGAACCAGGGCGATGGAAGCTTTTGGGAAGCGAGCGAAGCGATCGGATGGACGGCCGAGTCGTTCACGTCCTCGTTGGCAATGGCGGACATGGATGGCGACGCGTTGCCGGACTTGATCGAGATCAACTACGTCACAGACCCGCGCATGTACGAAGCCGTGGAAACGAATGGTTTGGGCTTGCCCACCAACCTGCCCGGTCCGAACCGATTTCGCGCGGCGTTGGATCGTCTTTGGTTGGGTGGGCCGCGAGGCAGGGTGAATGGCGTGACGCTCCGACGTGATGCGAAAGTGAATTTCGGAGAAGAGTCGGCAAAACCGACGTCCGGAGAGAATGACTTCACGGACGACGAAGAGAGCGATCCGCTGCTGGATCATTCGTTGCCCAAAATCGGCGACGATGCCTTTCCAGGGCTGGGGGTGATCGTCGGACAAATGGACGGGGCACCGGGACTGGAATGTTTCGTCGCGAACGATTCACGCCCCAACCAGTTTTGGAAAGTCCAGCGTGATGGCAACCTCGTCCAGCTCCAACAATTCGCGGAAACGATTGGTTTGGCGACCAGTTCGCAGGGCAAGACAACGGCGTGCATGGGAGTTGCTGCCGCTGACTTTGATCGCAACGGGTACCAAGATTTGGTCGTCACAAATTGGTACGACGAATGGTTGAACCTGTACCAGCAAACATCGCCGGGAATGTACCGAGACGTCGCCATCGCGTTTGGCTTGGACCGGTTCAGCGATCGACACGTCGGATTTGGAACGCAGGGGATCGACTACGACAACAACGGTTGGGTGGATCTGTTGATTGGCAACGGACACATCGAAGATCTGACGCACCAGTTGCTGCGTTTTCAGATGGAGACTCAGGTGCTGGTGAACCTGGGCGATCGCTTCGAACAGGCTGACATGGAGTCAGAAGTGGGCGGGTACTGGAGTGAGCCTCACATCGGACGCAGCATGACGCGTTGCGATCACAACCGGGACGGACGTTTGGACGCGTTGTTGTCTGACCTGCATGACCCGTTGGCGTTGCTTGAGAACCAAACTGAATCGCAGCAGCACTGGATTCAGTTTGTGTTGACCGCTCGAGATAGCGAACGTTTGGCCATTGGGACTCGCGTGGAAGTCCGGGGAACACCACTACCAAGCGTTGCCGAGCTCAACGCGGGGAGCGGCTACGCGGCGAGCAACCAAGCGATCGTCCATCTGGGACTGGCCGCGATGGAGGAGCCAGTCGACGTGCAAATCACTTGGCCGGATGGGACCAAGCAGCAACTCGAAGGTCTCGCCGTCGACCAACGTTACTTGGTGGTCGAGGGACAAGAAGTCTGGACCGACGAGTGATTGTTCATCGATGACCCGTCGAGGTGTATGACTACGATTTGCGAAGCCGCAATCGCTGCCAGGCGGGCCTCAACGGGTGATGCCTTTTTCGACGTTGGCGATGAGAATTGCATCGCCGAACGGATCAGTCGTTCAGGCCTTCAATCGCGACCACCGATCCGACGGGTTTGTCGAATTCTTCGCCCAATTGCGAGACATACAGACGCTTGTCGGGACCAAAGGCACAGGCGACGGGACCATTCAGCACCACGCCGGTTTCTTCCACTTCGGCGTCGTCCGCTTCGCCGAGGGTGGCGATCAAGACTCGGCCGGCATTGGTTTGATTGAGTGACCAGTTGTTTTCCGCCACAGCGAATTGGTTGCCTTCCATGTGTGCCAGTCCCATTGGATTGACCACACCAGGAAGCGTCCATTGATCGGTTGGCTTTTTGGTTTCCAAATCCCACTTCACGATCAAGCCGCCTGCTTCGCCGCCTTTGCCGGAATACAGCACGTACAGCGTGTTATCGTCGGCGACCACGGTTTGCATTGGCGAATTGACTTCGATGCCATTCTCATCAGCCGACAGCAATGGGGTCAGCTTTTTCGAAGCGATGTCCGCCGACAAAACCCATGACTTGCCGTCAAAGCCTTGGCCACACACGTAGGCGGTCTTCCCGTCCTTGCTCAGACTCATCCCGGTTAAGTTGCCTTCGCCTTTGTCAGCAGGATCGTCTGACGTCGGTGGCACGGCGTTGGTGGCTGTTCCTGAATCGGCTTTGCCGCCACCGTCGAAGAGCAACAAGGTTTCTTCGCCGTCCGCTTTCCCAGCGTCAGTGACCACCAACGTGGAACCGGACCAAACGGCTGACAAAGGACCGACGGCGTACCACTTCTTGCCTTCGTCGTTGGACTTCCAGTGTTCGGTGTCGAAACCGGTGATGTAGTTGGTTGGTTTGTCGCCTTTTAGGACAACCACCATTCCACGAGCGTCGCAAACGGTCAGTTCGCCATCGGGGCTGAAGCTGACGCTGGACGGATTGACCAAGCCACGCAGCACGGTTTGCACGGTGGTTTCCGCGTGGACGGAGCCACCGAGAGTTGCGGCCAGCCCAGCAGCGATAACCAATCGAGATGGGCGAAGAAACGAAGTGAGGCGGGAAAGCATGCAGTCGCTCTTGTGACAGGAAGTGAAGGAACAGATGGGCGGAGGCACTTGCGGACCGCCAACATCGATACGAGATATTCCAACCGATCTTGGTAGCAAGATGAACCCCCTGCGATTTGGATCAGAGGCAGCAAATGAGGTGCCGGGCAAACGATTGGTTGGCAGATGTTACCAAGTGGTTAAGTCACCGGCGGGGGCGACGGAACGGCCGAGGGCGTGTCGGTTTGTCCAGCGACGAGAAAGCTGACCCAGGTCACTGGCAGGGAAACGACGAGATAAAACTCACACAAACGGCAAACCGGGCGGTCCGCCTCGGAAGGACCCCAGCTATTCAACGCGATCAGCAAAAAGATGAAGCCTGCAAAAGCCGCTCCGCTGACGCCAAACAACGTGGCCACGTTCACCCGATTGCGGAATGCAAGGTAAGCCAGGATGAGCCCTGACACGGCAACGGTCGGCCCCATAAAAACGATGGTTTCAATTTCGTATTCCGCCGCAGCGACACCCGCAGCAATCAATAGCAACTGGAAGACCAACCAGCCACGAAGCCATTTGGATCCTCGCCGCAGTCGCGGAGGCAGCGAGGGCGTTGTTTGTGACGACGGAGCGTAAGGGTTGACTTCCATGGCCGCGATTCGGGAAGCGGAGAGCGAGGTTCAGATCTCGCCAGGAGCGTCATCCTACCACGGACCACGATTTGGAATACGAAGTCGCCCGGTCGGGCGAGATCATCCGACCACAGTAGGTCCGGTTCCACCGGACAACATTCATCGTGATGCGTTCGGTCCCGTAGGTCCGGTTCCACCGGACGAATTGCCGTTTACCTTTTTCCTTGTTTCTTAAAACGATCGCCATGGGAGAGTGTCCGGTGGAACCGGACCTACGGAATGAGGATCAGTTGCCGAAGCCACCTGGAAGTTGCATGCCCGGCGGCAGGCCGGCGGGTGGGGCTCCGGGAGCCGCCGCTTCGTTGGCACCTGGATCAACGAACAGCTCGTCGCGGTTGATCCGCAGTTGGCGATAGGTTGCCTCGGGAATGATGTAATACCAATCGGCGAAGCGAGCGTTCAAACGATCTTTGCTTTCGGTCCCGTAGGTCCGGTTCCACCGGACAACATTCATCGCGATGCTTTCGGTCGCGTAGGTCCGGTTCCACCGGACGATTGCCACGGTGACGCTTTCGAGAATCCGGGAAGACGTTGATGGGAGAGCGTCCGGTGGAACCGGATATACGGATTAAGAAAACAGCACGCGACGTGGGGGCGTCGCGTGCTGTTGGAATCGTGCTGCTGAGATGATGATCGGCGAGATCAATTGCCGAAGCCACCTGGAAGCTGCATGCCCGGCGGCAGGCCGGCGGGTGGGGCTCCGGGAGCCGCCGCTTCGTTGGCACCTGGATCAACGAACAGCTCGTCGCGGTTGATCCGCAGTTGGCGATAGGTTGCCTCGGGAATGATGTAATACCAATCGGCGAAGCGAGCGTTCAGGTCGGCCACACGGCGCTTGGCGGCGTTCAAACGATCTTTGCGTTCGTCCAGCAATCGCGTGTTGGCCTTCAAGATTTTCTCTTGCTCGGCTTCCAGTCGTTCTTGCTTTTCTTCTTCGGTCAGATCAGCGAACGTCAACTCATCACTTTCTTCCTCGGCCGGTTCAGCGGTCTCTTCGGTCGCGTCGTCACCAGCGGGCTCGAGAGCCATTTCCTCTTCGGTTTCAGCGGAGGCTTCCGTGGACTCCTCGGCGGACGCATCGCTGCTGTCGTCTGCGGCAGATGCGTCGTCCACGGGAGCGTCTGATTCGTCTTCGTCTTGAGGTTCCGCGCCCTGGCCTTCACCGGTCGCTTCGCCTTCATCGCTCACCTCAATCTCCTCAACCGATTCGGTCGCAGGTTCTTCCGTGTTATCGCCTTCGGAATCTCCCTCCGAGCTTTCTTCAGTCGACGTTTCGGCATCGGCTTCTTCGCCTTCCTTCATTTCAGGTTCGGCTTCTTCCGGCGACGCTTCTTCGGTCTCAGCGGGTTCGGCGTCCGTGCTTTCTTCGGTTGCTTCTTCCGTCGTTTCCTTCATCTCTTCGGCGGGAGCTCCCGCTTCTTCTGTTTCAGTCTCTTCGCCAACGCCCAGCATCGCTTCGAGTTCTTCGATGGTTTGCGGAACGGGTTGCAAATCAGGAGCGGGAAATTGCTCTTCGTTGACGCGAGCGGTGACCAACAGATAGCGGTTCACGCCACCGATGCTTTCTTCACCTTCCTCGTCGGATTCGTCGGACAAGCCTTCCACGTCACCGAATCGCAAAACGTATTCAACGCCTTCGTCGACGGTCACATTCAGCTCACCATTGGCAGACAAGACTTCGAATTCGCCGTCGGCACCCGATCCCACGGGGAAGAAACCACGTGTGTAAAGCGATTGAACCGCTTCGTTGTCCGAGACGAGTTCTTTGTCGGCACGCAGGTTGGCGCTCATGCCGTCGGGCTTGCGAACCACGTCGACGATTTTGAGGTCGTCGAGAGCATTCTTCATGTCGTTCAGCTTGTCGCTGTTCAGGTCTTTGTCGGCTGGCTTTTCGACAAGCTTCGGTTCAGCCATCGCGTTGTCAGGGTTGTACTCGAGCAATTCGTCGAGCATCCAGTCGGTGCCTTCCATCGTGAACTTGGCCGTGTAGTTGCGTTCCAAAGCCACGTTGCGACCGGAGATCGACGCCGAGTAATCCTTAATCACGGCTTCCTTGATGTCGATGCTGCTCATCTGCAGCAAGTCTTCCTCGATCCAATCTTGGAACTTGGTCGACAGCACCGAGTCGTCCATTTTGACGACGTAAACTGGATCTTGTCCCGGTTTTCGAACGTAGATCTTGCCTTCTTCGTTCTTGACCGGATTGCCAACGATCAGCGACGCCAGCGTCTGTTGCGATTCGTCTTTGAAGGTGACCAACCGTCCGACACCTGTGTCGCCGACTTCCAAATCCTCCAGCTTGGGTTCCACCACGCCGAGGGCTTCGTGGTCGCCTTGGTTTTCCGTTTGGATGTCGAGGATCGTCAGTCCGACCAATGCGTTGGCGGCGTCACGCATCTGCTCCACCGCATCGGCGGGGTAACCCTTGCGAGACGGGATCGTCCACTCGCCCGATTCGGCGTCCCGACGGACTTCGAACGTTCCCAATTGGCCCTGTTCTTCGTCAAAGGTGACGATTTTCAGGTTCGATGCCGTCAGCGGATCTTTGAACTTTTCAAACAGCGGTTTGCCCGCCGTGTTCTCGCCTTCGGTTTCGGTCGATGCGGGCCAAGCCACAAACAATCCGACAGCGAGCATGACAGCCGCGGCAGCCCAAAACGCTCCGGTTTTCTTTCCTTCGTTCACGATGGCAGTCTCTATGAAATTGTTTGAATGGTTGGGGAGTTATTTCAGTCGGCTCTTGCTGATGTTTTCACGTTCACGCAAACGTCGTGACGCGAAAACCATGATGCCGACGATCAACGGCGGGATGCAGGGCAACGCCACGGCAGCCGTTTTGACTTGATTCTGAATCGCGGTGACTTCTTGCTCCGCTTCTCGGCGAACGTCTTGGATCTTTTGTTCGCGTTCGTTCTGCAGCTTGGCTTGTTGAACGTCCAAGTTGCGTTGCTGGTTGGCTTGCTTGATTTGGAAAGCCGTCAGCTTTTCACGAAGCACGCTTTGCGGCACCGAACCGTTTTCGCGATCTTTTTGCAGTTCCTCGATCTCCTCGCGAAGCGATTGCAATTCCTGGTCGATCTTCTCCTGAGCTTCGCGAATCGTTTCGTCGTATTGCGTTTGGAATTCGCGGCTGCGTTTGCGAACCAAGCTGGCGGCTTCTTCCTTCACCGAGTCAATCATCCGCAAACTGGCGTAGATCGGTTCGTGGTTTCGAACATCGATGAAGCTGGTGTCGCCGGTCAACCAATCGATCACGTTCAAAGCAAACGTCACGTTTTGGAATTGGAAACGCATGTCCGAGATTTGGTCCGGATCAGCTCGGATCAACAAGAACTCGGGCAGGATGATGTCCATGTCAGCCACGTAGACGGCCTTCACGCCCGTTGCTTCTTCGCTGCCTTCGGCCGAGGTGTCAGCTTCGATGGCCATGGCGATCGGAACATTGGGGTTCACGCCTTGGATCTCTTGAGCCAGCGTTGTTTGTCCAGTCATGACTTGGCCGACGGTTTGAGCCGGCAAGGTTCCCGACAATGGGCCGGTTGAAAGCAACGCGGTGTGTTTCAGCGTCGCGTCTTTCTTCGCGTAAACCGCACCGCCCAAGATCGCGAGCACCTGACGCAATCCATCGGTGATCGGATTGGCGTCGCTGAGTGCTTCACCGGGTTGAACGCCACGCGCTTGTTCATCAATGAACAACCAAAGTTCGTTAGCGGTTTCCAAGTTGGGATAAGGATTGTGCTGTTGCCAAACAAGTTCGGGATTGAACATGCCTTGCATGGCGGCTTGCCCAGGAACGTTCAGTTCCAGCACGTCCCAAATTTTGCGGATGTCGCCTTTGGGTGAAGGTCCACCGCCGCCGCCGAACATGCCGCCAGGCGATTGTTTCGGATCACCGGTCGCGGTGACGTAGTTCGCACCGATGGGGCGTGGGTCTTCGAAGATTGCGGTGGGCACGCCGGCTTCGATAGCCGCGGTCAAACGATCGAATTGTTGCGGCGCCAACGACGAAGGCTGGACCGCCAACAAAGCGTCATACATGCCGGGGGTCACCGGGCCGGACAAGTCGACTTCTTCGACTTCATATTGTTTGGCGAGTTCGTCAATCAGCGGGTGTTTCTCGACTCGCTGCATCGACATGCCGTTCATCACGGTTCCGCCCATCAAACGAGCGTCGGTGGCAACCACACCCAATCGTTTTCGCGAACCGCGGGCGACGGTGTTGATACTGCGGACCAATTCGTACTCGACGGGGATCCCGTATTCGAAGATTGGCACGGTGACTTTTTCCAAGCCCGACCGGAACGCCGCACCCAGGATCAATTGCTTTTGTGTGTAAGCACCCTTTTCGCGGAACATTCGGGTGACGGGTTCGATGCCAAAACGATCCGCTGCCAGAGCGGCGTCTTCGCTGAACAAGTCGATGCCGTCGTACAAGTTGACTTCGATGGTGCGGCCGTTTTTGGCGGCTTCGCTGCGGAACTCTTTCAGCAAGTTCACCAGCTCATAACGAGTCTTCGCGTAAAGCTCGGGGACTTCTTTGCTGATGAACGCGTCGATCACGATCGGTCGATCGTCGTCCAGTTCGCGGATCAAAGTTTTGGTCGCGTCGGCCAGTGAGCTGACTTTGCCTTCCGTCATGTCGGCTCGCACGACGTCTTTGCTGCGGAACAACATCACGGCACCAACGGTGAAGATCACCAGTGCGATGGCTCGGGCAACGTAGTGCCACGCCATCGAGTTACCGTCTTTGCCGCCGGTCCAGTGACGACGTCCGATCAAGACCATGCAGACGTAGAGTGCAACCGCCGCGACCAGGATGAAGTAGATGATCGAGGACGAGCTGATCACTCCGCGGCCGAAATCGTCAAACGGACGAGCGATGCCGCTGTCGCGAACCCATTCAGCGACGCGTTGGCTGGGGCTGACCGAATCCGCCAGCGAAGCAAACGCGAGCGGTGCGTTGAACAGAGCACCCAGGATGAAACCGACGGTCAGGTTGCCGGTCAGGAACGATGCGATCATGCCAATCGCGATCATGGCCAATCCGACGAACCAGTAGCCCAGGTAAGTCGTGAAGATCAGGCCCGTGTCCAAGCTGCCTTCGGTGAGGATGGCCAGCGTCGTGAAGGTGCTGAGTTGGCTGAACAGCAACGAGGCGGTGAAAATCGCCGCGGCTGACATGTACTTGCCGATCACGATGTCAAAGTCATCGGCCGGCAATGTCAACAACAGTTCGTCGGTGCCCTGGCGTTTTTCTTCGGCCCAGATGCTCATCGTGATGGCTGGGATGAAGACCAACATGATCACCGGGAACCAGTAGTTCAGTTGGTCCAGCGTGGCCAAGTTCGAATTGAAGAACTCGTACGGCCAAAACGCGGCCACCGAGGTCAGGAACACGAAGATGCACAGGAACACATAGCCGGTCGGGTTGCTGAAATAGCCGATGAAGTTTCGCTTCATCACCGCAAAGGCGGCTTGTTTGGTGCGAGCCAAAAGGGACACGACCATCAGCAAGATCAGCAGAAAGATCGCGTCTTTCGTGAGCAGGCTGATCAAGGCCATCGAGACGTTGTTGAGCGCCATGGTGGTACTGGAGAACAGAGGTTGGGGAGCTGGGTTCAGGGGCGATGAATCGCAGACGCGGTCGCTGTCTTCGGTGAGCAGTGTCGCATCGGTGAACAGGGTCGCTTTGGTGAACAAGTCGGGAAGTTGCCCGAGACTTTTCACCAACGATCCAATCGCCGGGATCAATGTCAGAGTCTGTCTTGCTTCGAACCGGCGAGTGACCCGCGAAAGGTCACACGCCGGGAAGAGTCACTTCGAGGAGGCCGCTTCGGGTTCGGTCTCGGCTTGTCCGGTCAGTTGGTGGAACGCTTCGTCCAAATCACCACGACCGGTGGTTCGCAAACCATCCACGTCACCGTCGTAGACCATGCGACCTTCGTTGATCATCACAACGCGGTCGGCCATCGCTTCGACTTCTTGCAGAATGTGCGTGCTGAGCAAAATCGTTTTCGTTTCGCTGAGACGACGCATCGTTTTCCGAACGCCGCGAATTTGGTTGGGGTCCAAACCGGCGGTCGGTTCGTCCAAAATCAGCACGTCGGGTTCGTGCAGCAGAGCTTGGCTCATGCCGACCCGTTGCTTGAAACCTTTGGACAGCTTGCTGATCGGTTTGTACATCACCGACGACAGGTCGCAGATGTCCACCACCGCGTCGATGCGATCGCGTTTGATTCGCGGGGAAAGTCCGCGGGCATCGGCGAAAAATTCCAACATGCCCTTGGGAGTCATTTCGGGATACAGCGGCCCGTTTTCAGGCAGGTATCCCAGGCGACGACTGCCCGCGATGCGATCGTCCATCATGTTGTGACCAGCGATCCGAGCGTGACCTTCGCTCGGGGCGATGTAACCGGTCAGCATTTTCATGGTCGTGCTCTTGCCGGCCCCGTTGGGCCCCAAGAACGCAACCAATTCGCCTTCGCCGACGCTGAACGTGACTTCGCGTGCGGCCGCGAAGGGGCCATAAAATTTGCTTAGCCCCACCGCTTCGATCATGGGTTTGCGACCGCCCGGGGTGGAATCCGATTTGGATGCGGGGGAGGTCGTCGTGTCCGCCGTTGTGGCTTCTGCCATCAGTGTCGTACCCGTCTTCAATCGTGGAAGAAATGGATCAAGTCGCGCGGTGCTACGCGGCTGCGTCGCGTAAGGTTCGCAACTTCCATCCGCGGGCTCGGCGAATCAGAACGCGAATGAATCAGGCGAGGCCTTCACGCTGGATGATGACATCCGCACCGGGAGTCAATTTGCGAAGCTTGCGAGCGGCTTCGGCTTTTTCCATCGTGCCGGCTTTGACGCGTTGCAACAGGTTGGCGGTTTTCTTGCGACGAGCACGCAGACGGGCGATTTCACGACGACGTTCGGTTCCTGCCATGGGGATCAATTCCGTTGACTGAAAGGGTGAGAAAGAGGACCGGTGAGCGGTTGAAAACGTGTTTCAAACGGCAGCCCGAAATAACGGACCGGCGAGCCAACCGCCAGGCGAATCCGGCATTATCGTTGTCAAGGGTCGATGCGAAAGGGGGCAGTTCGCGGAATCAGCGGCTATCATTGGCGAGAATTCAGGCCGCACGCCCTGTGCGGTTTGGATCACCCCGCCTCAATTTGCCCTCCATCCAAGACTGAGCCCCACGCATGAATTTTTGTTCTGCCAATCCATTCACTCGCGGCTTCAATCGGTGCTCGATAATGAGTGTTGCCAGATGTGAGCGGCCACGTTTTTCGGATGCTCCGTTGGTTTTGGGGCTGCTTGGCGTTTTGGTGCTTGCCGGTTTCGATTCGCCAAACACCTCGGCGATGGAGCCTGCGGCCGGTTTACCTCGCGACACGCCGTCGGGGTTTGAATCGCTGATCGATGGTGAGCTGGTGGATTCGTGGGAAGGCAGCTTGGATGACTGGAAGCTCGAAAACGGTGTCTTGATCGGCACGACAGACGGCTCCGTAAAGGTCAACCGCTTCATCACCTCCTCGATCGATCCGGTTGAAGATTTCGAGCTGGAGGTCGATGTGTGGGTCAGTGCCAAAGGCAACAGCGGCATCCAATATCGCAGCGAGCTTCGCGAGGATTTGGGGCCCGCCGTGATGGTTGGGTACCAGTGCGATGTGGTCGCGAACACGCCAAAGTACAACGGCATGCTGTACGAGGAACGAGGCCGCCGAATCCTGTGCCACACCGGTCAGAAAGTTGTGACGGATGATCAGGGACAAGGCTGGGTGGTCGATTCGAAAACGCCGCCTGAGTTCGAGCCGGAAGCCTGGCACCGCTACAAGGTCCGCGTGGTGGGCAACCATCACCAGCACTGGATCGATGGGGTGAAGACCGCCGAGCACTTCGATATGGATCCTCGCGGGCGTTCGCTGTCGGGCCGAATCGGGGTGCAGGTCCACGTGGGGCCGCCGATGGAAATTCGCTATCGCAATTTCTTTGTGAAGCGATTGCCTCGTTCCGACGATTCGATGGTTGCATCGATGAACCTGCCGGAAGACGCGGAAAAGATCGTTCCACAGGGCGGATGGAAGAACGCGGGGCGACGTGACAGCAATTACAAACTGCAAGCGGCCGAGTTGCCAGGCACTCGTGACGTGCACCGGGCCGGGCCGATTTGGTTGGCGTCTCAGCCCGACGCGAAAGGGTTGGCTGCCGCGAAGGAAGCCGGGGTGACGCGAGTGATCACGCTGCGAAGTGAACGCGAAATCGATTTTGACGACGAAGCCATGGTGAAGGACGCGGGGCTGGAATTTCACGCGATTCGTTTCGGCGGTCACCAGCAGATGACGGACGCGAAGTTGGACGAGCTTCGCAGGCTGCTGCGATCTGCTCGGCCGGATGAGCAAGTGTTGCTGCATTGCGCGTCGGCCAACCGAGTCGGGGCCGTTTGGATCGCTCACCGGGTGTTGGACGGACGTCAGGCGATCGAAAACGCGGTCGCCGAAGGCAAGCGAATCGGATTGAAAGATCCCGATTTGGAATCCACCGCCATCCAGTACGTCCGACGCAAGCGGTGAGGCGTGAGCTGTGAGATGTGAGCAGAGAGGGCTGAGTGCGGAGCCGTAGGTCAGGCCCCGCCTTACGTGGTTGCTGGCTTGTGGACTGACAATCAGGGATAACGCCCTTCGTCGATCCTCTCGTAGGCCGGATGAAGGAGGCTTTGCGACGCACATCCGGCGAGGCTTGGTTTGCTCGTGCCATCACGATTGCCGGAGCTGCGCCGAGGCGGCTTGTTCCGGCCTACGGGTGGGGAGGGTGAAAGTGGGAAGAGATACAGGGCAGAAGGGGGCTTTTTGTGTGACGGTGCGCGGTTGTCAGGTGGGACCTGACCTACTTTGTGACCAAACGTGTCACGGGGGTGGCGATGATACGAACATCTAAGTTCAGATCCTCGTCACGCAAAATTTTGGGACGTTCACTATGTCAGTCGCCACGCTTTCTCCTGTTGCTGCTCCTTCAGCCTTTGTTCGTGGTGACGAATCCTTTGCCCGATCGCGGGATCGATTTTGCGAACGAGCGAACGCGAAATGGAGCCCTGAACGTCTTTTGCGGACTGCGATGGCGGACAGTGACCGCTTCGTCGTGCAACTCGACTACATGGATTCGAAAGGCAAACGCACACGCCGGACCGTCAGCCCCATCCGATTCACGGCCACGGATCGTTTCTTGGGACTGTGCCTGTGTCGTGAAGAGCCTCGGCAATTCCATTTGTCGCGATGCAGCAATTTTCAGTTGCTCGAAGCCGACGAAGTGGTCATGCCCGTCCCCATGATTGAACTGGGATCCTGATTAATCGGGGCGCCTGATCGAGCTTTGCTCGATTTCGAACGTTGATGGTCCACCAGCCTGAAATCGCAAGTCTGTAGACGATTTTCGCCTCGGCGACCCTTAGGTTATGATCGGCCCTGCTAAATTGCCGGCAGCGGCGACTTGCACGCCAATCGCTGGTGTCAAGTTCGTTCAGTCGCTGGTTTCTCTCCCCCGTTCACCATCCCGACGGAGCCCACCTCGATGCAACCTTCACGCCGTGGCTTTTTGAAAACCGGTGCCCTCGCGGGCGCGGTCGCTGGATCCAACCTGACCTCTGCTCAGCTGATCGCGGCGGAAGAAACGAAGAAACTCCGTTTGGCAGCGATTGGCGTGGGCGGTAGCCGAGGTCGTTACAACCGTGGCGGTGCGATTGCCAACGAAGCGTCCAAATTTGCCACGATGGTTGCCGTTTGCGATGTGGACGATCTGCACACCGAAGAGTTCAACCAGAAACACGGCGGCAACCTGAACAAATATCGCGACTACCGCGAGATGTTGGCGAAGGAAAAGCCAGATGTGGTGACGATTGGCACCCCGGATCACTGGCACGTGCCCATCGCAATCGCGTGCTTGGAAGCCGGCGCCGATGTCTACTGCGAAAAACCACTGACGCTGACGATCGACGAAGGCAAACAAATTCGCAAGGTCGTCGAGAAAACCGGTCGCGTGTTCCAGGTCGGAACCCAGCAACGCAGTTCAGGCAATCTGTTTCAAAAAGCGATCGCGATGGTCCAATCGGGCTATGTCGGCGACAACGTCAACGCTTACATCGCGATCGGCGGTGCTCCCGGCGGTGGACCGTTCGAAGCCACCGAGGCTCCCGAGGATTTGGATTGGGATTTGTGGGTTGGCCCGGCGGCGAAGGCGGACTACTGCGAAGAGCGACGCAAATACTTCCGTTGGTTCTTCGAGTATTCCGGCGGCAAAATGACGGATTGGGGTGCCCACCACATCGATATCGCTCAGTGGGCGTTGGCTCCCGGAGAAACCGGCCCGACTTCAATTCAGGGCACCGGCGAATTTCCTGAAAACGTCCCCGCGGACTTCAATTGGAATTCGTTCTTCAACGGCGAAGCGTCGCTGCCCAATGGTTACAACACCGCGATGAAGTTCAACATCGAGCTGAAGTTCGACAACGGTTCCAAGATGGTGGTGACCAACCACTACAAACGCGAAGACGAGAACATTGACTTCCCCAACGGGATCTTGTTCGAAGGCAGCAAGGGGCGGATCTTCGTCAACCGTGGGAAGCTGACCGGTTCCCCTGTGGATGCGTTGACCGATGAAGACAACGCCAAGCTCGACGCGAAAATCGCCGAGCTTCGCAAAGGAAAAAAAGCGATGAGCCACATGGGGAACTTTTTTGCCTGCATTGAAGAGGGCGGTCAGCCGATCTCTGACGTGTGGTCGCACCACCGCACAATGACCTCGTGTCACCTGTGCAACATTGCGTTGATGTTGGGCCGTGAATTGAAATGGGACCCGAAAGCCGAGCGATTCATTGACGACGAGCAAGCCAACGGGCTGATGAGTCGCAAATCGCGAGAAGGATTTTCAGCCGAAACCCACGCGGCGAGCTGAAATCCAGTCGATTTCGCGATCGATTGACTTTCATTCCTCTTGTCAAAACGGGGCCCAACGACGACACTTGCGGCCCCGTTTTCAAAATTCTGGCGTGAACACGCGAGTCCACTGGCGGACTTCGCGAAGGAACACGCCGCAATTCCCCCGCTGAACGTTGTTTCAACGGCATCGCACTCATGCGAGGCCCACTGGCGAAAAAGGGATTGCTGAATCGAGATGTACTGCGGAATTTCCGTGGTTTCTCGGCTCAGTGATTCACAATTTCGCGTTTGAAAACACAGCGTCCGGCACATCCGTGAAAGTCACGATGGCACGTTACACTGGGCCCAAAGCCCGCATCAATCGCCGCCTCGGCACCATGATTTACGAAACCGCCGGCGCAGCCCGTGCGATGGACCGTCGCCCGCAACCCCCAGGGATGCACACCCGCGGTCGCCGCCCCAGTAACTACGGTGCGGCTTTGATGGAAAAGCAAAAGATCAAGCACTATTACGGATTGGGCGAACGCCAACTTCGTCGTTACTTCGATAACGTTGGCCGTAAATCGGGCAACACCGGGGAATTGTTGTTGCTGATGTGCGAGCGTCGTTTGGACAACGTTGTTCGCCGTGTTGGTTTCACCAAGACTCGTCCGCAAGCTCGTCAGGGCATCGCACACGGTCACTTCCGCGTCAACGGCGTGAAAGTCACCAAGCCTGGTTACTTGCTGCGTGCTGGCGACCTGATCGAAGTTCGCGGCCGCGAAAACTTGAAGAACCTCTACCGTGGTGTGATCGCCAACTCACCTCCAGACGGACTGGACTGGGTTTCGTTCGACAGCGAAGCCCTGCGTGCAACGGTTCTGTCGTTGCCAGGTGCGGTTGACATCAGCCTGCCCGTCGACGCTAACAGCGTCGTCGAATTCTTGTCTCGCTAAGGCGTGGCAATTACCGTTCAAAGCACATCGGCCGCGTGGTTTTCACGCGGCCGTTTCCTTTCCCGAATCATCTCTTTTTGTTCTGGTTTCAATCATGCACGCTCCGGTTGTCGTTCTCGGTGGTGGCCCTGGTGGATACGCGGCGGCTTTCTTGGCGGCTGACGAAGGCTTGGAAGTCACAATCGTCGAAGCCGAACCGCGGCTGGGCGGCACCTGCCTGATCCGTGGATGCATACCCAGCAAGGCGTTGCTGCACGTCGCCAAAGTGATCAGCGAAGTCGAAGAACTGAAATCAGAATGGGGCGTCGAGTATGCCGGCGAACCGAAAATCGATGTCGACGTCGTGCGTGCTCGCAAAGACAAAGTCATCGACAACCTGACCGGCGGATTGGGCGGATTGGCCAAACGTCGCAACGTGACGGTCATCCAGGCTCGCGGCAGCTTTGTCAGCTCGAATGAACTGAAGCTCGAAGGCGATCACGAGTCCATCCCCGAAGGCGGCAAGCTGACCTTCGACAAGTGCATCCTGGCCACCGGCAGTGTTCCCGCCATGCCAGGTGCCTTTGACATCGGCAGCGACCGAGTCATGGACAGCACCGGTGCTCTGGCACTCAAGGACATTCCTGAAACGCTGCTGGTCGTCGGTGGTGGCTACATCGGTTTGGAAATGGGCACGGTTTACGCGCACCTCGGATCGAAAGTCAGCGTCGTTGAACTCGGCGAAGGTTTGCTGCCCGGCGCCGATCGCGACTTGGTCAAGCCGCTGGCCAAAAAAGTCGACAAGATGTGCGATGGTCGCGTGTTCCTGAACACCAAAGTCGGCTCGCTGGCCGAAGATGGCGACAAGGTGGTGGTGACCTTTGAAGGCCCAAACAAGTACGGCACCGAGTCCTACGATCGCGTGCTGATCAGCATTGGTCGTCGTCCCGTGAGCCAAGGCTTGGGGCTGGAAAACACCAAGGTCGAAGTCAACGAGCGAGGCTTCGTTGTTTGCGACGATCAGCAACGCACCGCCGACCCGAACATCTTGGCCATCGGCGATGTCGCCGGGGATCCAATGTTGGCCCACAAGGCCACCCACGAAGGCCGCGTCGCCGCAGAAGTTCTGGCGGGCAAGAACGTCGCGTTTGACAAAGCCGCGATCCCTGCCGTCGTGTTCACCGATCCCGAGATCGCTTGGGCCGGTTTGACCGAGGGCGAAGCCAAAGCCGCCGGTCGCAAGGTCGACGTTGAGGTTTATCCGTGGGCCGCCAGCGGTCGTGCTCAGGCGTTGGGTGTGACGAATGGTTTGACCAAGTGGTTGGTGGATCCTGAAACCCATCGCGTGCTCGGTTGCGGCATCGTGGGCACCGGAGCCGGCGAGCTGATCGCGGAAGCCGTGCTGGCGATCGAGATGGGCTGCGAAGTCACCGATATCACCGAGTCCGTTCACCCGCACCCGACCCTCAGTGAAACGCTGATGAACGCCGGGGAAGTCCACTTCGGAACCGCGACGGAAATCTACAAACCCAAACGGAAATAGGTTGGGGAGTGGAAAGGGGGCAGGGCCTCAGCGAAAAGGTTTGAGGTGACGGTGCGCCCATCTCGTAGTGGTCGTTCCGGCTCTATGTGTCATGCTGCGGATAGAGCGACTTGAGTTTGACTCGCGCATCTTCGGTGGTGAATCTCCAATTTGTGCCACGCTTTTTTGCGTTGCGATCGGATTGC